>JBGUET010000140.1:0-6394 GCA_041821225.1 Sedimentibacter sp. | reverse complement strand
TGTTCAGTTTCTCCTAATGTTTCAATAATCTTAGAATTAGAAGAAAGCCCCATAGCCCTTACAAGCACAGTGGCAGGAAGTTTTCTGGTACGGTCAACTCTAACGTAAATAATATCGTTTGAGTCGGTTTCGAATTCAAGCCATGCACCTCTATTTGGAATCAGAGTAGCTTCATATAATTCCTTACCAACTTTATCCCTATTCATGTTGTAATACACTCCAGGTGATCTAACCAACTGACTAACAATAACACGTTCAGCACCATTAATGATAAACGTACCTTTTTCAGTCATTAGAGGAAATTCACCCATAAATGCTTCTTGTTCCTTAATTTCTCCTGTTTCCTTATTAATCAGCCTTACTTTGAGTTTTAAAGGTACTGAAAATGTTGAATCTCTTTCTTTACATTCTACTTGGCTGAATTTTGGCTCACCATATAAAGAATGATCAACAAACTCCAGAATCAAATTGCCTGTATAATCTTCAATTGGCGAAATGTCATCAAACACTTCCTTTAAACCTTCGTTTAAAAACCACTCATAAGATTTCTTCTGCACTTCAATTAAATCTGGCAATTCTAAAACTTCATTAATTTTAGAGTAAGACATTCTCACTCTATTACCTATTTTCACAGGATGCGGCATTTTTTCACCCCTTAGTTTAATAATTTTTTGTCAGCAAGTTTCATGCCAACATTGTATGCTCATGGCAATATATAATATTATCACCAAATATTTTTTTTGTCAATATTTTTTAAGATATTTTTTATTATTTATTAAATTAACAATATTATTCATATTTTCTAAAAAAATACATCAATCTAAATTAACATTGAATTTATAACGTTTTCCATTTTTCAAATAATATTCATAAAAATATATTTCTAGTGAGCAAAAAAGACTTTACCTTTTCCGTAAAGTCTTTTTTCTAATTGTCAATTAACTTAAATTATTTTATTTCTGCAACTGCGCCTTCAGCTTCTAAAGCAGCTTTCATTTTGTCAGCTTCTTCTTTAGATACTCCAGACTTTAATGTAGTAGGTGCTCCATCAACTGCATCTTTAGCTTCTTTCAAACCAAGTCCAGTTAATTCTCTTACTACTTTGATAACTTTAATTTTGCTAGCACCAGTTGATGTAAGAACAACGTCAAATTCAGTTTTTTCTTCTTCAACTACTGCTGCTGCTGCTCCGCCACCAGCTACTGCTACAGGAGCCGCTGCTGAAACACCAAATTCTTCTTCTATTGCTTTAACTAATTCATTTAATTCTAATACTGATAATAGTTTTATTTCTTCAACAAATTTTGTAATTTTTTCGCTTGCCATTTAAATATACCTCCTATTTTTTCGTTAATTATTTTTTTATATTGCTACTTCTTCGCTTTTTTTGCTAATTTGATCAAGCATATAAGCAAGATTTCTGATGTTTCCTTGTAATACACCAGCCAACTGACCAAGAAGAACTTCTCTTGGTGGTACACTTGCCAATGTTTTAATTTGGTCGACATTCATAACTTTGCCTTCTGCAATTCCAGCTTTTACTACAAGTGTTCCGTTGCTAGTTTTAGCGAAGTCATTTGTAACCTTTGCTGCTGCTAATACATCATCAAATGACATAGCTACGGCATTTGGCCCTTCCAAATTCACGTTAATATCATCATATCCCAATTCTTTAAACGCAAAACGCATTAAAGAATTCTTATAAACTTTATACTCAACGCCAACTTCTCTGCACTTATTTCTCAATTCTGTAGCCTTTTCAACTGTCAATCCTTTGTATTCAACTACAACAACTGATTTAGCACTTCTAAACTTTTCAGTTATGCCGCTAACTACCTGTTTCTTCTGTTCCAATACTGTTTGATTCATGTTCGGTTACACCTCCTTAAAAGCGGTATTAAATTCGGAATTAGTTTTATTTGACTTGCCACAATTTTTCACTCCATTGAGTTAGAAGAATGAGGCTAGCAAATAAAAAATTCCCTCCGCAGACGAAGAGAAATTAATTATCTCAACCTCGGCTGGATATTAAACTCCTAAGAGTACCAACTGTCTGCGGTATTTATTTAATTGTCGCTTAAATTATTTAAATTATTTAAATTATAGTATTTTAATAATTTCAGTTCTATGTCAATACTACTCCATTAGTTTAGTTGCATTCAACTTAACGCCAGGTCCCATTGTACTAGCTATGGCAACACTCTTCAAGTATTTACCTTTTGCAGCCGCTGGTTTTGCCTTAACGATAGCATCCATTATAACTTTTAAATTATCAACTAATTTTTCTGTACCGAAAGATTTTTTTCCAACAGGAACGTGAATGATATTTGTTTTATCAAGTCTATATTCAACTTTACCTGCTTTAATCTCCTGAATAGCTTTTGCTACATCAAAAGTAACTGTTCCTGATTTTGGGTTAGGCATTAAACCTTTAGGTCCTAATACTCTACCAAGTTTACCAACTACACCCATCATGTCTGGTGTTGCAATTACAACATCAAAGTCAAACCAGTTTTCTTTTTGAATTTTATCAGCTAATTCAGCTTCTCCCACATATTCTGCACCTGCAACTTCAGCTTCTTTTGCTTTTTCGCCTTTTGCAAATACTAATACACGAACAGTCTTGCCTGTTCCGTGAGGTAGAACTACAGCGCCTCTTACTTGTTGGTCTGCATGTCTTGAATCTACTCCTAATTTTATATGAGCTTCAATAGTCTCATCAAAATTAGCTTTTGCTGTTCCTAGCATTACTGCTACAGCTTCTTCTAAATCGTATAATTTCAATTTTTCAATTGTCTTCATACTATCTTGATATTTTTTCCCTGATTTTGGCATTTAATTATCCTCCTAAGTGGTCAAGCGGCTTTAAAGCCTCCCACAGTGCCTGTTACTATTTTTCTACTACAACGCCCATGCTTCTTGCAGTACCTGCTACTAGGTTCATAGCTGCTTCTACAGTGTTAGCATTTAAATCTGGCATTTTTACTTTTGCGATTTCTTCGCATTTTTCTTTAGAAAGTGTTGCTACTTTCTTTTTGTTAGGTTCTCCAGAACCTTTTTCAATACCTACTGCTTTTTTTATTAGAACTGCTACTGGTGGAGTTTTAGTGATAAATGTAAATGATCTATCTTGATAAACAGTTAATACTATTGGTATTATCATGCCTGCTTCATCAGCAGTTCTAGCATTAAATTCTTTACAAAATCCCATTATGTTCACACCGTGAGGTCCTAATGCTGTACCGACTGGTGGAGCTGGAGTAGCTTTTCCCGCTGGTATCTGCAGCTTAACTATAGCTGTTACTTTTTTAGCCATATGTTGCACCTCCTTCATCGTATAACGATGGTTCTTACTAATTTATTGAAAAGTTTTAAACTTTTTCAATCTGGTCATAATCAAGTTCGATAAGAGTTTCTCTTCCAAACATTGATACAAAAGCTTTGATTTTTCTTTTTTCTTGACTGATACTTTCTACAGAGCCAATGAAGTCCTCAAAAGGTCCTTCTTTAACTTTAATAGTATCTCCTGGTGAAAGTTCTATTGCTGGAAGTCTCTCCACAACACCAAGTGCTTTTACTTCTTCGTCTGTTAAAGGAACAGGTTTTGATCCAGGACCTACGAAGCCAGTTACCCCTCTAGTATTTCTTACAAGATACCAAGATTCATCAGTCATTATCATTTTAAGGATAACATAACTAGGGAACAATTTTCTTTCTTTGATTTTCTTCTTGCCGTTTTTAACTTCAACTACTTCTTCAACCGGCACTTTAACTTCAAAAATTATATCCTGCATTTCCCTGTTTTCAACAAGTTTTTCAATATTAGCTTTTACTTTGTTTTCATGTCCTGAATATGTATGAACGACATACCATCTTGTTCCTTGTGTCTCTTGCTTCATACCCTCATTACTCCTTCTTAAACAATCAGTAAAACCACATTCTGGAATATGAGATCCAATCCCCAAATTACAATTGCCATAGCAAAAGTAGTAGCAAGAACTACAACAGTATAATTTGTTAATTCCTTTCTAGTAGGCCAACTGACCTTTTTTAGTTCTGATTTAACACCTTTGAAATAGCTACTTACACGAGCTGTAACTTTTGGTTTTTCATTTTCTCTATTTGACATTTACCAACACCTCAATACGGTTATTTTGTTTCCTTGTGAAGAGTATGCTTTTTACAGAATTTGCAGTATTTATTCAATTCTATTCTCTCAGGATTTTCTCTCTTGTTCTTTTCTGTATCATAATTTCTTTGTTTGCATTCTGTGCATGCTAATTTAACTGGTACTCTCATTTTACACCTCCAAGACCCTTATTTGTTCATAAGACTCATTATCCAATATAAGATATCATAAAACAAATTAACTGTCAATATTTTTTTGACGCCGAAGTCTTATAATTATTTTTTAAGTTCATCAAAAGAAGCTTTTGCTTAGGCAAAAGCTTCTTTTAATTTATTATCAATTTATTGTACCTTATGAAATACTGTCTGTCAATAGATTTTCATCATTTTTTACAGTTTATTTATTATTTATATCATCGTCCTGCAAAGCATCATATCCTTCTTCCCCAGTACGAATTTTTATTGCATTTTCTACATCATATACGAAAATCTTTCCATCTCCGATGTTCCCAGTATAAAGTACTTCTTTAGCTTTTTCAATAACAACTCTTGTAGGAACCTTGCTTATAACTACTTCCACCTGAAGTTTTGGAAGAAGGTTCATATCTACTTTTACACCACGATAGTATTCAGAATATCCCTTTTGAACACCACAACCATAAACATTTGTAACCGTAATACCGGTAACTCCTATTTGGCTCATGGCCTCTTTTAATGCTTGGAATTTGTTGGTACTTATTATCATAGTTACTTTAGTTATTTTTTGTTCATTTGGGGATTTTGTTTTTACTATTTCAATAGGTACATCTGATTCTTTCCTAACTGAAGGAGTGTATGAAGCTGTTAACGATGATAATGGAGCTGTATACGAGCTTGCAGAAGAGAGTGTAGGCATAAAATCTGCATAAGAACTTATTAAGCCATGTTCCATAATATCAAGGCCAGAAATTTCTTCTTCTTCTGGAACACGAAGTCCAATTGTTTTATCAATCATCTTAAATACAGTTCCCATTGTTACACTAACCCATAAAATTACAGCTAATACTCCAATTATCTGGATAAGTAGCATAGATGCTCCGCCTCCGTAAAGAAGTCCTCCCTCTAATGCAAACACTCCAGTTAATACAGTACCCACTGCACCACACATACCATGGACTGCAACTGCCCCTACAGGATCATCAACTTTCAGTTTTTTATCAAGCAACTCAATGCCAAACACCACTACAAATGCTGCTATAAAACCTATTGCTGCCGCCCCTACAGGTGATACTACATCACAACCTGCTGTTATAGCTACCAATCCACCTAATGCTCCATTTAACGTTATGGATACATCTGGTTTTTTATATCTAAACCATGTAATTAACATTGCTGTTGTAGTAGACACAGCTGCTGCTAAATTAGTAGTTACAAATATGCTTGAAGCTGCTACTAATGTGCTGTCTCCTGTCATTGATAATGTTGAAGTTCCGTTAAAGCCAAACCATCCGAACCATAGTATAAAAACTCCTA
Organism: Sedimentibacter sp.; assembly: GCA_041821225.1. GTDB lineage: Bacteria > Bacillota > Clostridia > Tissierellales > Sedimentibacteraceae > Sedimentibacter. The sequence goes on along the minus strand of JBGUET010000140.1, from coordinate 754 downwards.
ATGCTCCAATAGTCAAGTTATGTCCTAGTATTGCTTTAGGTTTCCCTTCCGCATCATATTTTCCAATACGAGGTCCAAGCATTCTAGCTCCAATAAATGCAGCTACACCACCAACCATATGAACAACTGTTGAACCTGCGAAATCGTGAAAACCTAATTGAGAAAGCCATCCACCACCCCATATCCAGTGACCAGAAACAGGATAAATAAAAGCGCTTATTACAAGACTGTAAATACAGTATGATATAAACTTAGTTCTTTCTGCCATTGCCCCTGAAACTATTGTTGCTGCAGTTGCACAAAATACTGTTTGAAATATAAAAAGCGCCATTGTAGGAATAGTTGAAGAATAATCTCCCCTAACAAAAAAGTCCGGTATTCCTATAATTCCATTAGTTGATGCCCCAAACATCAATCCAAAACCTAAAACCCAAAAGGCAATTGACCCAATTGTAAAGTCCAATGTGTTTTTCATAATAATATTGCCTGCGTTTTTAGCCCTTGTGAAACCTGTTTCTACCATTGCAAAACCTGCTTGCATAAAAAATACTAATGCTGCTCCAAATAATACCCATATGGTATCTACTGCTGAATACATAATATTCCTCCTTAAATTGTTTTAATAGAATAAAATAGCGCATACATACCTTTGCAAGTATATACACGCCATTGTGCACTAGCTAAAATTTCCCCATGGTAATTTAGCCTGATCGAAAGTAAAAAAACAGGCGCTGTAGGGTTTACCTACAGTGCC
>JBGUET010000139.1:0-6398 GCA_041821225.1 Sedimentibacter sp. | reverse complement strand
TTAAAAACCCGGGAGGGTACAAGACCCTCCCCTACGGAATGCGGGGATGGATTTGATTTGTTTAAAAACCCGGGAGGGTACAAGACCCTCCCCTACGGAATGCGGGGATGGATTTGGTATGTATAAAAACCCGGGAGGGTACAAGACCCTCCCCTACGGAACGGGGGAACGCGGGGACGTGGGGGTTGGGATTGTTTTTTTGTTGTAGTTTATAAATATAGTGATATAATAAGAACAATTATCATAGGAGGACAATTATGAATATTTTAGTATGCGACGATGATATAGAAATAGTTGAAGCTATAGAAGTTTATTTGAAAAATGAAGGATATAACATTCTTAAATGTTATTCAGGCTTACAGGCAATAGAAACTGCGGAAAAAAATGAAGTGCATTTAGTAATAATGGATATAATGATGCCTGTAATGGACGGAATTAAGGCTACAACAAAAATTAGAGAGATAAAAAACATTCCAGTTATAATGCTTTCAGCAAAATCAGAGGAATCAGACATAGTTCTTGGACTTAATATGGGTGCGGATGATTATATTACAAAACCATTTAATCCATTAGAGCTAATTGCAAGGGTTAAATCTCAGCTTAGAAGATACACATCTTTGGGAGGGGCTTTAGAAAAAGACCAAAATGATTATTATGAAACTGGAAATTTGTTGATAGATGATGAAAGAAAAGAAGTTACTGTGGATGGAGAGATAGTAAAACTAACGCCTGTTGAATATAAAATACTTTTATTTCTTACAAAAAATAAAGGACGAGTGTATTCAATTGACGACATATATGAAAATGTGTGGAATGAACCTTCTTTTAATCCAGAAAATACAGTGGCTGTCCATGTTAGAAGAATAAGAGAAAAGGTTGAAATAGATCCTAAAAATCCAAGATACCTAAAGGTGGTGTGGGGTGTTGGTTACAAAGTGGAAGATTTATAGAAGAAAAAAAATCACAAAAACAATAGCCTTCATATTACTCATAATAGGCCTTTTAATAGGAGTATCTTCAGCGTTAAACATATTTTTGAATGTACAGGACTATGAAAGCATAACTGTAAAAGACTACATGAATAGCAATACACTAAGCAATGAGCTTCGATATGCTGCAAATCGTATGGAGTATGTATTGCGGGTGTATAAGAGCAAAGAATATATAAAAGCGGGAAATACGGTTAAAAATATTGAAATAGAAGATAGTTGGCAACTTACGAATTTGTATAACAATTTTCTTGGAGAAAAAAGTTTGGAAGACAACTCGGAATCTAGGAGCCTTTTTTGGTTAGAAAAAAGCAGCGAAATAGAAGCTATTAAAGAGCTTATTAAAAAGTCTGATCTAGCAAATTATGAGCAGATAATTGATGACCTAAACAATCCTGAAGGCTTGATTTACTATGCAACTGATGGATCTAATGTATGTACGAATACAAGTAATGAAGACAGAAATTATTATTTTATTAGAAATGCATATATACTCATAGATAAAACTGGAATAATATTAGAGCCTGAAAATGGATACAGCAGTTACTCTGCTTCTTTAGTTGATACTTTTGAGGCAATAGAGGATGGAAACAACAAGACTGTAATCTACGCAGCAGTAACTGATGAGGGATTTTTAAAAAGATTAGACAGATGGAATACAGATAGAAATGCATTAATATTAGGTTCAACAATTATAGGGTTTTGTATATTAATTATAGTAGCATGTTTTATGTTTCTTATAGCTTCATCAGGGAGAAAAGCTGGGGATGAAGAGTTACACATGTCGTCATATGACAAGGTGTACAGTGACTTAAGTCTAGCAGTAATAATTGGCATGGTTGTTTTAGTGGCAACTGAATTCTATAATGTGCTCAATATAAGATATACAAATGAAAATTTAATGAAACTTTCTATGCTTGTTTCAGTAGTAGTATTAGTTTCAATATTTTTAATGGTTTTTTTGTCCATTGTAAGGCACATTAAAAAAGGCACATTAATAAAGCATTCACTCACATATATAGTATTGTCTAGCACGGCAACTGCAGTAATAAAAATTATAGACGGTGGCCCGCTTATGTATAAATCAGTTTTAGGTGTATTATCACTCATTATTGTATCCATGTATTGTGCTAAGAATCTTTTGTTTGCATTGCCGCTGGCTATTTTTGCTGCCTTTATTGTTTATAAAAAGGTCAAACGATTTGAAACAATACAAGAAGGACTTAAGTCAGTAAAAAAGGGCGATTATGATTTTAAAATCGAATTATTAGGAAATGGAGAATTTAAGCAGCTTTCAGAAGACATTAACACCATAACTAGCGGATTGCAAATTGCTGTGCAAAATGAAGTAAAAAGCGAAAAATTAAAAAGCGAATTAATAACTAATGTATCTCACGACATTAAAACACCACTTACTTCAATTATAACATATGTTGATTTGCTAAAGAGGGAAGGGCTTCAATCTACAAATGCGCCAAAATATTTAGATGTACTAGACAGAAAATCCACTAGGTTAAAAACCCTCACAGAAGATTTGTTTGAAGCAGCAAAGGCAACGAGTGGTAGTATTGAACCAAATTTTGAGAGAGTCCATATTAATGCTCTAGTTTCTCAAATTTTAGGAGAACTAGACGAAAAAATAACAGAGTCAAAATTAATATTTAAAGTAACTAGATCAAAAGAAAAAATATATGCTAAAGCTGATGGTAGGCTATTAAGCAGAGTAATGGAAAACCTCCTATCAAACATTTTGAAATACGCACAAAAGGATTCAAGGGTTTATATAGACATTTATGATACTGAAAAAGAAGTATTTGTATGTTTCAAAAATGTATCTCAATTTGAACTGAACATCGCACCAGATGAATTAATGCTAAGATTCAAACGTGGTGATGAATCTAGAAGCTCTGAAGGAAGTGGCCTAGGTTTGGCAATAGCCAAAAGTCTTATGGAAATACAAAATGGAATTTTGAATATAAAGATTGATGGAGATTTATTTAAGGCGGAAATAAGGTTAAAAAAATTCTATCAATAAAAATTGCATGAAAATGAATAATAAAAAAGAATTCGATAATAATATAAGAAAAGAAAGAGCGTATCACTTTTTAATATAACGTCCCCCTTTATTTTAATCATACGCTTTTTCTTTTTTATTTTATTTAACTTGCTGCTAATTATTTGTTGATTTAGATTATTCTGTTACATGAGGAATGTTTTACTCTAAATTATTTACTATAAGTAAAAATTTTCAATTGAAATTTTGTATTAAAAATGTTATTATTAAAAAGATTGTTTAATAGATTGATTAATAATGAAAAAAAGTGATATATAATACATAAAATAGTTTTTAAGGAGAAACATGGAAAAAATAATTGTAAGAAAGAGCTTGGGTCTTAAAGGCAGTATAAAAGTTGATGGTTCTAAAAATTCAATTTTGCCTATATTAGCTGCAACTCTTTTATCAAATGAAGAATGCATAATACATGATATACCCTATTTAGAGGATGTGATTGTAATGTGTAAACTGCTGGAAGTATTAGGTGCAAAGGTGGAAAAAATCGGGAATGATACGCTGAAAATTAAAGCTGAAAATATAGCAACATGGGAAGCACCATATGAATTAATTAGTAAAATGAGAGCATCTTTTTTAGTAATGGGGCCGCTCTTAACAAGATGCAAAAATGCGAAGGTATATATGCCAGGAGGATGTGCTATTGGTTCAAGACCAATAGATTTGCATTTAAAAGGTTTTAAGTATCTTGGGGCAGAAATTAAATCGGAAAATGGATATGTTAATGCAACTGCTGAACGATTAGTAGGAACTGACATTTATTTGGATTTTCCAAGCGTTGGGGCAACAGAAAATATAATAATGGCAGCAACTTTGGCAGAGGGCGAAACAATACTTGAAAATGCGGCCGAAGAACCTGAAATAGTTGATTTGGCAAATTTCATCAACAGCATGGGTGGCAATATTGTTGGTGCAGGAACAAAGACTATACGCATCAAAGGGGTTGAAAAACTCCATAAAACAGAACATACAGTCATACCAGATAGAATAGAAGCAGGTACATACATGGTTATTGCAGCTGCAACAGGAGGAGATGTAACAATAGAAAATGTTGTTTCATTTCACCTTCAGCCAATTATCGCAAAACTTAAAGAAGCAGGAGCTAAAATCGAAGAATTTGATGATAAAATCAGAGTATCTTCTGATGGAATAATAAAGCCTGTTGATATTAAAACATTGCCGTACCCTGGATTCCCAACAGATATGCAGGCCCAATTCATGGCTATGCTATCAATTGCAAATGGTACAAGCATTATTAATGAAACAATTTTTGAAAATAGATTCATGCATGCCAATGAATTAGCAAGAATGGGAGTAAATGTTAAAGTCGAAGGAAACAGTGCTGTTTTAAAAGGCAATAGCCAATTAAGCGGTGCAAAGGTAAAAGCGACTGATTTAAGAGCAGGTGCAGCACTTATTATAGCAGGACTTTTGGCAGATGGGGAAACAGAAATTACAGATATATATCACATAAAAAGAGGATATTCTAACATAGTAGAAAAGCTTCAAAAAATAGGGGCAAATATAACATACGAGAAATAGACATAAACTCAAGTACTTAGTACTTGAGTTTTAGATTTTCGTATAGAAATAGGGGTAAAGATGAAACTTAGAATAGATAAAATGATTTCTAACACAGGACTTGGCACAAGAAAGCAAGTTAAGCAAGATGGTAAAAAAGGTCTCATAAAAATAAATGATATAGTAGTTAAAGACAGTTCTACAATAATAGAAACAGAAAAAGATGAAGTGAAATATAAAGGCGAAATAGTTAATTATGTGCAATATATATATTTAATGATGAATAAGCCACAGGGAGTTATTTCAGCAACACAAGACAATCATGATAAAACAGTTATTGACTTGCTAGAAGATGAAGATAGTTTTTATGAGCCGTTTCCAGTAGGAAGGCTTGATAAGGATTCGGAAGGACTGCTTTTAATAACAAACGACGGGCAACTTGCCCACGATTTGTTGTCTCCAAAGAAGCATGTGGATAAAACATATTATGTGGAAGTAGCAGAAGAAGTCACCCAAGATGATGTTATAGAATTTGAAGAAGGAATATTTTTAACAGAAGAAAATTACAAAACATTGCCTGCAAAATTGCAAGTAATTGAATCAGGATACCCATCCAAATGTTATGTTACAATAAAAGAAGGCAAATTTCATCAAATCAAGAGAATGTTTTTAGCAATTAATAATGAAGTAACATATTTAAAAAGAATATCCATGGGCAATCTTAAAATTGATGAAACATTAAAACTAGGAGAATACAGAAACTTGACTCAAGAAGAGCTAAATCTCTTGATTCCCACGTTGTAATTCGTAGGGGAGGGCCTTGTGCCCTCTCGCAGTATTAATCATATTCTACATTTTATCACAAAAGGAGCAAAATATGAAAATAGGTATGCCAGCACTGGTTGAATATAAAACACTAAACGAATTGGTGGACTTGTGCTTAAAATTAAACTTAAGTTTTATTGAGCTAAATATGAATATGCCATATAATTTCATAGAAAACATAAATCCTGCAGAATTAATAAAAATAACTAAAAGTACAAACATAGAATTCACTATGCATATGCCAGATGATGCAGATTTAGGAACATTTTATGAAAGTGTTAGACAAGGATATGTGAAACTTTTTTCTGACACAATAGACTGGGCAAAAGAGTCAGGAGTAAAGCTTTTGAACATGCATGTTATTGAAGGGGCTAAGATGACTTTACCTGACAAAAAAGTGTACATATACGACCAATACTCAGAGGAATTTCAGAATAATTTCATTAAATCAATCGGTATACTTTCCAAGAAAGCGGAAGAAAAAGGCATAATATTGTCAATTGAAAATAGCAGTAATTTTGGCAAAATATATATACAAAAGGTATTAGATAAAGCCATAACATACCCGAATGTGAAACTAACCTGGGACACAGGACATGATGCTGTAAGCAATTTCACAGACCAAATATATTTAATGAACCATAAGGATGAAATTACCCACATGCATCTTCATGACGCAGTGGGAACTAAGGATCACCAAGTGCTTTTCGAAGGTGATTTAAATATCCCTGAGCTAATTCAATTTGCAAAACAAAAAAACATTAGAGTACTAGTAGAAGTAAAAACTGCAGCAGCACTTGAAAAATCCATAGATGCTTTAAATAAAAGAATCTTAGCCAAATAATTGGTTGAGATTCTTTTTGATTATTTTAAAATATTTAATAAATTTTCAACTTTCAATTTGTTTATAATAAACAGAATTATTGCATTGCAATAACCCATATTAGGGGAAACTATGCACGGTAAAAATTTACCAAATTATAGTACTGCTA
>JBGUET010000138.1:0-6522 GCA_041821225.1 Sedimentibacter sp. | reverse complement strand
AATTGTCAGATGAAGACCAAAGACAGATGCTTACTGAAGTATATGAAGAATTATATAGGCTGATGCTGGATATGAAGAGAATAAGCAACTCATGCAAGACAGTAATTGATATAAGATTACATCGGGTAAGTAAAGCTATGAATCATATGGGTGAGATAGATAATACATATTCAAATGAGGATGGCAGAAACAATAATTCAAAAGGTTTTATGCTTTCAAAAAAAATATAGAAGGAGATATATATGCTTAGATCGACATTTTTAGGGTATAAAACAGCTACAAGTGCTTTGACAGTAAGTCAAAATATGATGGATGTTGTTGGGCAAAATATATCTAACGTAAATACACAAGGATATTCTAGGCAACGTCTTGATATAAATTCAGTTTCTCTGAGTAACAGCAATGTTAAATTCGGTACAACTGGTGCAGTTATAGGACAGGGTGTAGGAACTTCAGGAGTAAGCCAGTACAGAGATTCCTTTCTAGACTTAAGATATAGGACAGAATCTGCAAAAGTTGGAAGTGAAGAAGTTCAATTAGAGGCATTAGGAGACTTAGAATCAATTTTTGATGAAATAACAACTGATGGACTTGATTCGCAATTTTCCGACCTATTAGAACAATTACACTCATTGACCTCATCACCATCGGACCCTGTTTTAGAGGGTGTGGTAAGAACTTCTGCAGAGATGCTCACGCAAATATTTAATAATTATTCTAATCAAATAGATACAGTTAAAGATCAGCAGTTAAGCTATCTTAAGGATGGGGCTGTTGAGAAAACAAACCAAATCTTAGGTAATATTGCAGATTTAAATAAGCAGATAAAAGCAGATAATGTAAGTGGAAATCCTGCATTAGAGCTTAATGATGAACGAAATACGTTGATTGATGAACTTTCTAACTATCTTGATATAAAAGTTTCAACAGAGCCACTTGAAATAGGTGGGGGGAAAACAGTAGATGAGTTAGTTATTAGGTTGGGAAACACTGGTTTGGAGTTGGTTAATAGAGATAAAAATATAGAGTTAGTTGTTGGTGAAAATACTACTAATCCATATGAAACAGCAATATATTCTGAAACAAATAATGATGATGGTACAACTACGCAAGTTGATATTAGTACATTAATAAGTGGTGGTCAAATTGGCGGGTACTTAAAATTTTTGAATGGAAGCGGAGAATATGCATCTACTTCATATGAAAATAAAGGTGCTATATATTTTGAATCAATGTTAGATACGTTGGCAAACAAGTTCGCTAATATTATGAATGATACAAATAAATCTGTGGACGGATATGATAAAGATTTGTTCTCAGCTAGAGGCGCGGATGCTACTGACCCTAGTACAGAAATTATAACAGCAGGTAATATAAAAATTTCGGATAATTGGGCAAAAGCAACTGATTCATACATAACAAATACAAAGACAACAGGTGTCGGGGATAATTCTGGCGCTACAGATAATATATTAAAAATGATATCAAAGTTTCAGTCTGGAGAAGGAACATTTGATTTTAAAACATCAGGGGATACGGGAACACCTATATTTAAAGGAACATTCCAAGAATTCCTTACTTATACATCAACGAGGCTGAGTCTTCAAGTATCTGACGCTAACACGTCCTTTGATACATATTCTGATACCCAGTATCAAATAGACTATGCAAGGAGTAGCATATCATCTGTTGATTTAAATGAGGAAGGCGTAAATTTATTGACATACAGCAAATCATACAATGCGGCGGCTAGGTTAATGACAACACTAGATGACATGCTAGATACATTGATTAATGAAATGGCAAGGTAGGTGGGGGTATTATGAGAATAACAACTAGTATGATGGCAAGCAAATATATGGAAAATTTGAATAAGTCTGCAAGTGATATGAATTATTTGAATGAACAAGTATCAACAGGTAGAAAATTTTTCAAAGGTTCAGAGGACCCAGTATCTGCTATAAAGGCATATAAATTAAGGAGAGAATACAAGTCTACTGAAATATATGATACTAACTTAAGCGATGTAGATTCATTTCTAACAACAGCAGAAACAAACATTACAGAAATAAATAACAATTTAGGAACGGCTTACACATCATATTTAAAAGGTATTAATGGCACCATGAGTGCTGATGATAGAGAAATAATTGCTAAAGAACTAGAAAGTCTTCAAAGCTCTCTATTAACATCACTTAATGCTAAATTTCAAGACAGATATGTTTTTGGTGGAACAAGCAAAGACGAAATACCTTTTACTGTAGATGAAACAGGGGATTTGTTTTATAAGGGAGTCAATGTTAATACTGGTATTGATGAAGATGGAAATTCTGTTGACATGGAAAGTTTATCTAGTGAGGTAATAAACATAGACCTTGGGTTGGGTATGTCATTTGAAGGTGGTTCTTTAAACAAAGATACAGTTTTTAATATGTCAATGGCAGGAATAAGTTTTATTGGATATGGATCTGCAAAAGACTCAAGTGGGAATGTTTTAAAGGATTCGGAAGGGGAAGATGTCCCAAATAATTTATATTCTTTAATTGGAAAAATAAAGGATGAATTAAGGGATACTAACTATTCGTTAGATAAAATCACACCATATATAGAAGAGTTTGAACAACAAAAAAAACAAGTACTAGTAGGCATTACTGATATTGGTGCCAAAACAAATTACTTAGATTTTCTTAAATCAAGAAATGAAGATAATCAGTTTAATCTAAATGAAAAAATAGATGAAGTGGAGTTTGTAGACAGTGCTGAGTCTATTATAGATTTTAAAATGCAGGAATATTCCTATAATGCAGCATTAACAATGGGAAATAAAATTTTACAAAATAGTTTTATAGATTTCATGAGTTAATATAAAGGAGTAAATAAGATGATAGGGCCTCTTATAGAAATAAAAACTGTTCCAATGTCCATGGAGTTTAAAATAAATAAAGCGCGCTTTGAAATAGCTAGTTCTGATGCCTCTTTTGAATTAACAAGAGAGAACGGCGGACTTCAAATGAAGATGAATCCTGCAAAGATGAATATAGATACTGTTGATGCAAGATACTCAACAAGCGTTAAAAGTGCCATGATTTCTGTGAATAATGGTGCTGAAAAAGGTATTAAGGCAAGCTATAATGCAACTGCTTCCTATGCTGAAGATGGAAATTTAACATTAAACGTAAATTTTACGGATAATCCAATTTCTGAAATAGCAATGAGAAAATTTTTAAGTGATGTGAATTTTAACAATGATTTTACAACTTCAGTTGGACAAAATATTTCTTTTGAATCTGGTGAACTTTCAATTAATTTTCAAATGGATAAATCTGATTTTGATTGGAGTGTTACAAGGCCTGAATTTAATTTTATTCCTGGAAGTATAGAATTAATTGTTAACGAATATCCAAGAGTGGAAATTAATTATACTGGAACCCCTTTATTTGTTCCACGAAGTTCTGACCCCAACTATAAACCAATAGATACAATAATATGAGGTGAAGTACATGAATATAAAAACCAGAGACTTTGGGGATATAATTGTAAATGAAGATGATACTATAAACTTTACATGCGGAATGTATGGCTTTGACGAGTATAACAAGTATGTAATATTAAAAGATAATCCAGAAGATGATGTTATGTATTTGCAATCTGTTGACAATACGAATCTATCATTTGTATTAATAGACCCATATTCTATTTTAAGAAACTATGAACTCAGTTTAATTGATGAAGATTTAAATGAACTAGGAGTTGAAACTGAAGAAGAATTGAAATTTTTGGTCATAGCTATAATAAAAGAAGAATTTAAAGATTCTGTTGTAAACCTAAAGAGTCCTATTGCCATAAATCCAATTACAAAAGTAGCTAAGCAAGTGATTGTTCAAAATTCATATCCCCTTAGGTACAATATAGTAAATGCGTGGGAGGGTTCTAAATGCTAGTTATAAAACGTAAGCAATCAGAATCGATTTTAATTGGAGATGATATTGAAATAATTATTTCTGAAATTTCTCAAGATAAAGTAAAAATAGCTATTAATGCACCAAAGGAAATAAAAATTATCAGAAAAGAACTTGCAGAGACGTGTGAATTTAATATTTCTGCTTCGGAAAAAACCAATAAATCAAGCGTGGAAAATATTAAATTTAGTATAGGGAAGATATGCAAAGAGTAAAATTTTAAACATTTTTAATTATTATTTTTGAAAGATTGAATATTTATAAGAAAATAAATACTAAATAAGCAAAAACATGGAAATTTATAACTGTTTTCACGGGATTTTTTTTTGCAAAAAAATACTTATGCATTAAAAACAATGGAAATCTGAATTTTGAATTAAAACATTAAATGTAAATGCTATACAATAGAATATTAAAAACCATAATAATTATGCAAGCCATTAAATGTCAAAAAAGCTTGCATTTTGTAGTATGTTCTATTATAATAAGTTTTGTGAGTTAAATGAATATTGAATATTGAAAATAGTAAATCTACTGAAAGGTGGAGACACAAAGCTACAGGACCTAAAGGAAACTATGGTTGCCAGCTACCAATAATGAAGTTATAAATTAAAGACAAAAAATAAAAATTGTCAGTGGCGCCTCGGGAACATATAGCGAAGTATATGTTTTTTTGTGCGCAAATTTCAAAATACTGTAGGGGGATGAAATGAATATTAATGCAAATGCAAATGACGGTATGAACTTGCAACTGTTAAATAAATGTCTAGATGGTTTATGGATGAGACAGCAAGTTACTATGGAAAACATATCAAATTATTCTACGCCGGGTTATAAAAGCAAATTTGTTGATTTTGAAAGTCTTCTAAAATCAAATTTAGATGATAATAAGAACAAAAGCGCAACTGAAATAAATGATAAGATAATGTCAAGCGAAGTATCCATTGAAGAAAATGGCGATCAGTCATTGCGTCTAGACGGTAATAATGTTGACTTGGAAAAGGAAAATCTTCAGCTTGCGAAAACGCAACTTCAATATATGTATACGGTAACAGAACTTAATTCTTATTTTTCCAAACTTGAATCTGTTATTTCAGAAGGCAAAAAATAATTGGAGGTAGAAAATGTCTTTTTTACAATCACTCAATATAAGCGGTTCAGGACTTACTGCACAAAGGTTTAGAATGGATGTAATATCTGAAAATATTGCAAACATAGATACCACTAGAACAGAAAGTGGCGATCCTTACAGACGAAAAATGGTTGTCCTTTCATCTTCAAGCGATTTCAAAGATATGATGGTGAAAAATATAAATGAATTTGAGGCTGGAGGAGTTGAAGTTTCAGAAGTGGTAGAGGACCAAAGCGAATTTAAACTCGTTTATGACCCAGAACACCCAGATGCGGACGAAAGTGGTTATGTAAGAATGCCTAATGTAGATTCTCTTAAAGAAACTGTGGATATGATGGAAGCCTACAGGGCATATCAAGCTAATGTAACTGCGCTGAACACAACAAAACAAATGGCACTCAAAGCTTTAGAAATAGGGAGGTAGGCATGTTTATAGAACCTGTACAATCAATTAAAGGAATAAATCAAATAAATGAATTAAGTAAGATTAATTCTAATAAAGAAAATAGTAACGAAATGTCTTTTAAATCTATTTTTAGCAATGCATTAGACAGCTATGTAGATTCAGAAAATAAAGTTGATGAAGACATATACAAACTTTCCATAGGGGAAAGTGACGATTTACATAACATGATGATAAATGCTCAGAAAGCAGAATTATCATTAGACTTAGTAATACAGTTAAGAAATAAAGCGTTAGATGCATACAGTGAGATAATGAATACAAATGTTTAATTATAAAAAAAACTCGCAAAAATTAGGAGTTAATAATGTTGGATCAAATTAAGACTATTGGGAAAAGCATAAAAGACTTTTGGATTAAATTGAGCAGCAAAAGTAGGAAGCTTATAATCGCAGGTTTTATAGGCATAGTTATTGTGGCAATAATAATTACTTTACTCTTGAATAATAAAGATTATGTAATCCTTTTTAGTAACATAGATGAAGAAGAAACTGTTGAGGTTTTGCAGCAACTACAGGAAAATAAAATTGACTATAAATATGAAAACGATGGAACTATACTCATACCAAAAATGCAGGAAAATACACTAAGAATGCAGTTAGCCCAATCTGGACATCCTCGTACTGGAACAAATTACGATGTATTTACTCAAAACATTGATTTTATGACTACTGATTATGAGAAGAGAAAATACGAAATTTATCAATTGCAAGAAAGGCTGCAAGATTCTATTAAAACTATTAGCGGAGTGGAAGAAGCTATAGTAACAATTAATATTCCAGAAGAAAAGAGTTTTGCATGGGAAACAGATAAAGCGGAGTCTTCTGCATCAGTAAAAGTTAACCTTCTTGACGGTAAGGCATTAACAACTTCTCAAACTAATGGTATTATGCAGTTAGTTGTTAAAAGTATAGAGGGATTAACAGAAGAAAATGTCGCTATAGTGGATACGGATGGAAACAGCTTGG
>JBGUET010000137.1:0-6561 GCA_041821225.1 Sedimentibacter sp. | reverse complement strand
TGCGCCTTTTAAAATTACCAATCCACTGCCACCTATTTTTTCTTCCATTATTTTACCCATGTAAAGAGGAGTATCTCCATCATTTTCTCCCCAAATAAGCAAGGTGGGTGCCTTAATTAAAGACAATAGATTTATTAAATTGTCATTTATTACTTTTACCATGGTTTGACGCATAATTCCATTTGACTCTTTATAATCAGTAGAGCCAAATTTTTTGTAAAATTTTTCGAGTTTTTGCTTTTTTGAATTTTTTGAAGAAATTAAAGTATAAATCTTTTTTAAAATTTTAAATGAATATACTTTTATATAATACTTAACAGTTCTTTTAGGTATTATACCTGCACTGTCTATAAGCACAAGTTTTTTTACAACATCGTACTTACTTGATAATATAATTGAAATCCTTCCACCATGTGAATGTCCAAATAATATTATACTACTCAATCCAATTTTTTCAATAAATTTCATTATAAACTGTGCATAATCATATGAGTTCCACGGCGTTAATGGTATATCACTTTCACCAAATCCAGGTAAATCCAGCGCTACAACTCTACATTTATCTTTCAATACATTAAATATGGGAATCATTGTTTGAATACTGCCACCCCAACCGTGAAGAAGCAAAACAGCACTTCCAGTACCTTCGTCTATGTAGTTTACATTTAATTTTTCTACTACAATACGCATATTGTTCGTTACCCTTTCGACATTTTAGTAAATAAAATTATTAATTGCTTTTATTACATTATATGTTAATTAATCAAAATAATTATACCATAATATGCAACAAAATTACAAGAAAAAAGACCTCTCTAAAAGAGAAGTCTCTAATAACATTTTTTTAGAAAAATTTAGTTAATACTCCGCCGTATTGTGCTATCAAAGGTCCGAAAACCAATGAAACAATTGTCATAAGCTTAATTAATATATTAATAGAAGGTCCTGAAGTATCTTTGAATGGATCTCCAACTGTATCTCCTACTACTGCAGCTTTATGAGCAGGGCTTCCTTTTCCGCCGTGATTGCCACCTTCAATATATTTTTTGGCATTATCCCATGCACCACCTGCATTTGACATCATTATTGCCATAAGAACTCCAGTAACCAAAGCACCCGCTTGTAATCCACCAAGAGCTTCAGTACCAAGTAAAAATCCTACAACAAGTGGAACAACAACTGCTAAAAGTCCTGGTATAACCATTTCTTTTAAAGCTGCCGCTGTACTTATGTCAACACATTTTCTGTAGTCTGGCTTTTGTGTTCCTTCCATAATACCTGGCATTTCTTTAAATTGTCTTCTAACTTCTTCTATCATAGTGAATGCAGCTTTACCAACAGCGCTCATTGTAATAGCAGAGAATAAGAATGGCAACATACCACCAATAAATAAACCAGCTATAACTGTAGGTTTAGTTAAGCTTATTGAAGTAAGACCAACTGCTTGTGTGTAAGCAGCAAACAACGCAAGAGCTGTCAAAGCAGCTGAACCAATTGCAAAGCCTTTACCAATTGCTGCTGTTGTGTTACCTACTGAGTCAAGTTTATCTGTAATTGCTCTAACTTCATGAGGTAATTCGCACATTTCAGCAATACCACCAGCATTGTCTGCTATTGGTCCATAAGCATCAACAGCAACAGTCATACCAGTTGTTGACAACATACCTACTGCAGCTAAAGCTATTCCATAAAGTCCGTTAATTGCACTCATTCCGTCAGGAGTATATCCTGCAATAAAGTAAGCTCCAATTATACCAACTGACAAAACAATTATAGGATATGCTGTTGATCTCATACCAACTGATAAACCACTAATAATTGTAGTAGCTGCACCAGTTTCAGCTTGATTAGCTATTTCTTGAACATATTTATGTTCATCTGAAGTATAAATTTCAGTAATTTTTGCGATTATTAAACCTATAGCCAATCCAAATACGATTGAACCAAATGGTTGGTAACTACCAAGAATTGATTTGCTCAGGAAAAATGCTGCAACCAAAACAACAAATGAACTCATATATGTACCTGCATTTAAAGCCTTTTGAGGATTTGAACCTTCTTTACCTCTAACAAACATAGTACCTATTATAGAAGCGAAAATTCCTACTGCAGAAATCAATAGTGGGAACAATACTCCCCTTCCTCCACTGAAAGCTATAACTCCCAATGTTATTGATGATACTATGGCACCAACATATGATTCAAATAAATCCGCTCCCATACCTGCAACGTCACCAACATTATCACCAACATTGTCAGCTATAACAGCTGGGTTTCTAGGATCATCTTCAGGAATACCTGCTTCAACTTTTCCAACAAGGTCAGCTCCAACGTCAGCTGCTTTTGTATAAATACCGCCGCCTACACGAGCAAACAATGCTATGGAAGAAGCTCCTAAGCTAAATCCAGTTAAAACATTAGGATCTTGGAAAATTATCCATAATACACCACAACCTATAAGTCCTAAACCAACAACAACCATACCCATTACTGAACCACCTGAGAATGCAACATTTAATGCTTTGTTCATTCCAGATGTTCTTGCAGCATTAGCTGTTCTTACGTTAGCTTTTGTTGCAACTGTCATTCCTAAGTATCCAGCCAAAACAGAGAAGCTTGAGCCAAATGCATAAGCTAAGGCAGTTGTCCAACTAATTCCTAAACCTAAAATTAAAAATAAAACTATTGCGAAAATTCCAACTGACCTGTATTCTCTTGCAAGGAATGCCATTGCACCCTCATGAATATATGATGCAATTTCTTGCATCCTTTCTGTACCAGGATCAACCTTGTTGATGACACTTGCTTTGTAAAAAGCGAAAAGCAATGCCAGAACTCCCATTAAAGGAGCTATTATTAAAGTAGTACCCATTTGTTAATTTCCTCCATTGTTAATTAATTTAATTTTAATGTGCACTGCATATACTTTAAACTAATAGTTTCATATATTGCATATACGCATAAAAAGTAAACGACGCCAATCAAATATTTAGTGTCGGTCACCTATAAACAGTTACATATATTCTAAATTCTTTATGAAAATAGAATAAAACCAATCATATTATTGCTATAAAATTACAAATTATTACTGAATAGCTACTAAAATTAATGAAGCAACTACGAATACAATTGCTGAAGCAGCTGTAGCCTTCTCTAGTTTGCCTTCATAACTTCTACCTTTGTTTCTTCCCCAAAGAGATTCAGCTCCTCCAGCGATTTCACCAGACAATCCAGCTGATTTACCTGATTGTAACAAAATACTAGCAATTAGAAACAAACTTGCAATAATCAAAAATATTCTTACTACTAATTCCACTATACACACCTCCTGTTACTTTCTCTGCATAACATTTGAATTATAACATTAAAAGTTTTGTAAATCAACATTTTTTAAATAAGAATTAATATTTTTTATATAAGAACTATTGGTAGAATAAGGATTATCAAAATTCTACCAATAGTATTGCCTAAAAATTGTTCATTATTAATTATTCTATTTTAAGTTGTAAAATACATTCATTCCTTTGTATAGAGCCGCTTCGCCTAATTCATCTTCTAATCTTAGAAGCTGATTATATTTAGCAACTCGGTCTATTCTAGCTGGAGCACCTGTTTTTATTTGCCCTGCATTTACTGCAATAACTAAATCTGCAATAGTAGCATCATCGGTTTCACCAGAGCGATGTGATACAACTGCTGTAAATCCTGCTCTTTCTGCCATTTCAATAGCATCTAGTGTTTCAGTTATTGTACCAATTTGATTTAATTTTATTAAAATCGAATTTGCAACTTTTAGTTGTATACCTTTTTTAAGTCTTTCTGTGTTAGTAACAAACAAATCGTCCCCAACTATTTGAATTTTATCTCCTAGCTTATCATTAAGTATTTTCCAACCTTCCCAGTCATCTTCATTCATTCCATCTTCAATAGATATTATAGGATATCTGTTGACTAAATCAACATAAAAATCTACTATTTCTGTTTGAGTGAATTTTCTTCCCTCTCCTTCAAGAGTGTATATCTTGGTATCAGGATTGTACATATCAGTGGCAGCAACGTCAATAGCAAGCATAACGTCTTTTCCAGGAACATATCCAGCTTTTTGTATAGCTTCAACTATAGTTGCTAACGCTTCTTCATTTGAAGATAAATTTGGCGCAAATCCACCTTCATCCCCAACAGAAGTACTTAACCCTTTGGCTTTGAGAACACTTTTTAAACTGTGATATATTTCAGAACCCATACGTAACGCTTCTCTAAAGCAACATGCTCCAACTGGCATTACCATAAATTCCTGAATATCAACATTGTTATCAGCATGCTGTCCACCATTTAATATATTCATCATCGGTACAGGGAGAGTTTTTGCGTTAACTCCTCCAAGATACTGATACAATGGCATTCCTAATGTATCCGCTGCCGCTTTTGCACAAGCAATTGAAACTCCTAAAATAGCATTAGCTCCTAATTTGCTTTTATTTGGTGTTCCATCAAGTTCAATCATTATTTTGTCTAAGGCAACTTGATTTAAAGAATCTCTTCCTATTAATTCAGGGGCAATTATGTTGTTTACGTTGTCTACAGCAGTTAATACTCCCTTTCCTAAATATCTTGATTTATCTCCATCTCTCAATTCCACTGCTTCAAATGCTCCAGTAGATGCTCCAGAAGGAACCCCAGCTCTTCCATATCCACCACTTTCAGTCCAAACTTCAACTTCTATTGTTGGATTTGCTCTTGAATCCAATATTTCTCTTGCATATATGTCTGATATAATTGTCATTTTTGACCCTCCATTTTATTATTTGTTATGTATAATTAAACTTTGTCCCGTCATTTCAACAGGTTTTTCAATGCCCATAATTTCTAGCATCGTCGGCGCAATATCTGCTAAAATTCCTTCATTAAGCTTAATTTTTTTATTATTTTTTACAACTATAAAAGGAACTTTATTTGTTGTATGAGATGTAATTTTTTCTTTTGTTATTTTATCAAGCATTTCTTCACAATTGCCATGGTCTGCAGTTATTAATGCAACCCCATCTGTCTTGATTATATAATTAACAATTTCCCCAAGACATTTATCAACTGTTTCAACAGCTTTTATGGCAGCATCAATATCTCCAGTATGACCTACCATGTCAGGGTTTGCAAAGTTAATTATCATAACTTGATAAATTTCTTTTTCTAGCTCTTCTATAATCATATTTTTTAGTTCAAATGCGCTCATTTCAGGTTTTAAATCGTATGTAGCCACGTCAGGAGAAGGTATTAATATTCTGACTTCATGTTCAAATGGTTCTTCTATTTCTCCGTTAAAGAAATATGTAACATGGGCATATTTTTCAGTTTCAGCAGCTCTTAGTTGTTTTATTCCTTTACTGCTTAAATATTCTCCCAAGGTATTCTTTATGTAATGTTGTGTATATGCGATTTCTACATTTTTTATGGTTTTATCATATTGTGTCATGCATACAAATTTAACATTTACTTTTTTTCTTTCAAAATTATTAAAGTTTTCATCAACAAAAGCTCTTGTAATCTCTCTTGCCCTATCTGGTCTAAAATTAAAGAATATAACTGCGTCATTGTCCTTAATTGTTGCAAGTTCTTTATTTTCTTTTTCTATAAGCAATGGCTTTATAAACTCATCAGTAACACCGTTTAAATATGAATTTTTAACAGCTTCAAGGGGGTCAGTAAATTTCTCGCCTTTTCCATTAACTAATGCATTATATGCCAATTCAACTCTGTCCCACTGATTATTTCTGTCCATAGCATAATATCTTCCCATAATTGAAGCTATGTGGCCCAATCCAATATTCTTTATTTTTTTCTTTAATTGTTTTATATAATTTGGACTGCTTGTAGGGCTCACATCTCGACCATCAGTTATACAGTGGATTTCCACATTGCTCAATCCATTTTTTTTAGCAAGTTCTATTAAAGAGTACAAATGTGTGATGTGGCTATGAACACCACCATCTGACAAAAGACCCATTAGATGCAAGGTTGAATTATTCTTTTTTGCAAAATCAATTGCGTTGTTTAATGCTTCGTTATTTTCAAAT
The DNA here is from genome assembly GCA_041821225.1 of Sedimentibacter sp. GTDB lineage: Bacteria > Bacillota > Clostridia > Tissierellales > Sedimentibacteraceae > Sedimentibacter. Next base: position 490 of record JBGUET010000137.1, on the reverse strand, counting down.
TCTCCATCTTCAATTGATTTAGTTATTCTTGTTAAATCCTGATATACAATCCTGCCTGCTCCAATGTTCAAATGCCCTACTTCAGAATTTCCCATTTGTCCTTTTGGAAGACCTACATCATATCCACTAGCTGATAAAACAGTATTTGGATATTTTCTCATAAGTACATCAAAATTTGGAGTTTTTGCTCTTTTTATGGCATTTCCCTCATAATCTTCACCTATGCCCCATCCATCAAGAATGATTAATGCTGTTACTTTATCCATATTACGACCTTTCTTATTTCTCATAATTAATTATTTTTATGAATTCGTCTGCTTTTAAGCTTGCTCCCCCAACTAGTGCGCCATCTATATCAGGTAGACTCAATATCTCATTCGCATTTTCAGATTTAACACTTCCACCATATTGAATAATTATTTTTTCAGATAGTTCAATGTCATAAATCTCGCCAATTGAGGTTCTAATAAATGCAGCCATTTCATTTATT
>JBGUET010000136.1:0-6568 GCA_041821225.1 Sedimentibacter sp. | reverse complement strand
CTAATTCCATACCTTCAATGTTTAAGACTACAACTTTTCTATTTTTAATTTCGTCAACAGCTTTTGTGCAATCCTCGTATTTTTCTGGCTCGCATATAAAGACTTTCATATCGGTATTAGAATGAACCTTAATAACATTGTTTTTCTTTGAATAGGTTTCCATTCTTTCCGGTTTACTGTTTTCGTATTTCCCCTCAGTAGAACCTTCCTCCTCTTCATAATCATCTTCTAAATCAGTGATGCCAATAAAACCCTTTACTTTGTCCATTACTCCCATTTTATTTTTCCTCCTTATATTTTCTAGCTCCAAATATAGCTGTTCCAATTCTTACTATATTTGAACCTTCTTCAATAGCAATTTCAAAATCATTTGTCATTCCCATAGATAAATATTTCATATGGGTATTTTTAAGTTTTAGTGTTGATATTTTATCAAATATTTCTTTCATTTTCACAAAAACCCATCTTACGTCTTCAGGGTTTTCACTATATGGGGCAACTGTCATGAGACCTAAAACCTCAATGTGTTCAAATTGCTCCAAAGAATGGACAAAATCATATATATTTTCTTGATTCAACCCGAATTTACTTGATTCTTCACCAATATTTAATTCAATTAATATTCGAGAAATTATGCCCTTTTGTTCTGCCCTTTTATTTATTTCATTGACTAATTCTAAATTTTCTATTGAATGAATGAGTTCTGCTTTGTCAATTATGTATTTCACCTTGTTTTTTTGTAAATGCCCAATCAAGTGCCATTTTATATTCAAATCTGCCATTTGTTCATATTTGTTTATAAACTCCTGCACCCTGTTTTCTCCAAGATTATTTAGTCCGCATTCAACAGCTTCTCTTGCTCTAATAGAATCCACTGTTTTAGAAACTGCAATCACAGTAATATCTGTTAATTCTCTACCCGATTTTCTTGCGGCCAAAGCCGCTCTTTCCAAAATAGAGTCAATATTTTCTTTAATATTCACCGTTTCCTCCTATTCAGCAATCTGACCCTCATAAACTTTTTCAGGATCTAATATTACTTTGTCAAAAGTCTTTATTGTTGAGTATTTTTTCTCCCCAATACATATTTGTTTTCTTTCATTTTCTCCAACATATTCACCAATGGATACTATTGTATCATTATCATCCTGTCCCAAAATTTCTACTGGGAAAAATTTAATTATATTGCTAGCATCCTCTACATATACTCCAGTAAGTCCATCTTTTTCTATCAATGATTTCTTACTTATTTTTAACCCTTCATATACATCTGTAATCAACTCTAAATCAACATACCTTTTGTCGTATACTTTATAGAAGTAATCATCAAAATATAGTATTAGAACTGATTCTTCACTTCCATAATTTATTTTTTTAATATATCCCCAAACTTCATTCTGAACTCCGTCAGAAATTATTCTTGTTTTTATATATTTGTTTTCTTCAAAAAGTTTCGCTTTTTCATTGTCCACTGTAGCGACTATATAGTATTCAAAATTCTTTATTAGTTTATAAATGCTATCATTTTTCACAACAGTCTGTATTTGTTGTTTGTCGATCATTGTATAATCTTGTTTAATAGTACTGCTTGGAGTCATGTCCATAACATTTTCAAATTTATATAAGTCTTCAAGACCATCTATTTTATATGTAATTAATCCTGCTTCACTTGAATAATATGGAACTTTATTGGTAGATTCACTACTCAATAGGCTTTTTTTCATAGTTTCAAGCTGAGGTACGTCATATCCGTGGTATTTATCATCCGAGTATATAGTTGAACCACTGTTATTCACTTGTCCAACAAGATTATACACATTGCCTAAATCAGCATTTAAAATACTTGCTTGAATTTCATTTTCATAGGAAGTAAGAACTTCATTTGATAATATTTTAGTATTGGCAATTTCAGAATCATTGTTTTTCAAGTCAATAGCACTTTGAATTTCCTCAATTTGTTTGTTTATTTGAGCAGAATTCGTATTAGTATTTAAATTAGCTACAAGCTCACCTTCTTTTACTTTTGTTCCATCATCGAAATAATATGAAACACTGCCGTCAAGGGTTGCGTTGTAAACTTCTTCGTCTTTAAATACTATTCCGTCAGCCCTAATGACATTCTCCAAATTTCCATCCTCAGCAACCAAAACATCAACTGAACCATTAATATTTTGAAATATATATATAACTATACACACGATTGCAAAAGAAAAGAAAAAATTCTTTATACCAAAGTTTTTCCTTGTCATTTTAGCTCCAAACACATTAATATCAATATATATTTTCTATAATTTAAACTATTTTCATTATAAATAACAATCGTATTATAACACAAATTTAATTATTTTTGCAAGCTATATATGCTTATTTTCAATTAATATTACAATATTTATTAAAAACAATCTATATATATGACATTATTATATATTTTGCTACAAAATGTACAAAGCTTAAAATACATTAAATAAAAAGAGGAACGACAAGTGTCGTTCCATTTTACTTCAACTTATATTATTAAGAATATAATACTTCCAGAACCATCATTTACAATTTTTTCAATTGTTTTTTTAAGCTTCTTCCTTGCATTTTCAGGCATCGCAGTTAATTTAGATTCCAACTGCTCTTCCACAAGGTTATAAATTGTTTTACCAAATATTTCAGCTTCCCATATGCACTGTGGATTATCTTTCATTTGTTCAACTAAATGATTAATTAAATCCTCACTTTGTGCTTTGCTCCCAATAACTGGCGAAACTTCTGTGTTTAAACTTGCATTGAAAATATGAAGGGATGGCGCTTGAGCTTTTATTTTAATTCCGTAACGACTGCCTTCCTTAAAGACTTCAGGTTTTTCAATAATCATATCCGATATACCTGGGGTAACATAACCATAGCCTTTAGTTTTAGCATCATTAATTGCGGCCTCTACACAGCTGTATTTATTTTTAGCTTTAGACAAATCTCCTATTAGCTTAAGTATTTGATGTTCACCTGTTATTTCCTCCCCTGACAATTCACTTATTACTTTGTAGTAGTATGAATTATCTAGATCTATTTTCATATTAATACATCCCGTTCCAAGTTCAATATCTTTAACATAGTATTCTTCAACATAATCGTTTTCTGCAGAGAAAATATTTTCTGCATTAAAATCACTTAGTTTATAGTAGTCCTTAAAATCTTTTTGTAACGTATCAATTAAATCACGCTTCAATGAATAATCACTTGTAAGTCCATCAAACCATCTTGGCAGATCCACATTTATTTCCTTAATTGGAAATTCATAAAGTACATTTTCCAGCACATTTTCAATGTCCTCAGTTTTCAAATTCATGCAATCTAAAATTTGAACAGGCACATCATATTTTTCCTTAAGTTGAGCAGCTAGTGCTGTTGTATTTTCATTAAGTGGATGTGTTGTATTCAATATGATTACAAATGGTTTATTGATCTCTTTAAGTTCTTTTACAACTCTTTCTTCTGCCATTATGTAATTGTCTCTGCCTATGTCAGTTATACTTCCGTCTGTAGTAACCAAAATACCTATTGTGGAATGTTCCTTAATAACTTTTCTTGTTCCTATTTCAGCTGCTTCTGCGAATGGTATGGGTTCTTCATTCCATGGCGTGCTTACCAGTCTTGGGATTTCACCTTCCATATTCCCAATTGCTCCAGGAATCATATACCCTACACAATCTATCAACCTTAGTTTTGCATTAACATTATTCTTAAAAGTAACTTTCACTGCACTTCCTGGTACAAATTTTGGCTCAGTGGTGGTAACAGTCTTGCCTGTTCCACTTTGAGGCATTTCATCCTTTGCCATTTCTCTTGTATATTCATCTTCAATATTCGGCAGCATAACATTCTCAGAAAATTTTCTGATAAATGTAGATTTTCCTGTTCTTACTGGTCCTACAACGCCTAAATATACTTCACCCTTAGTTCTTTTTGCTATATCCTCATATATATCTAAATTAGTAATAATAATCCCTCCTCTGTAATATGCACTTTCGTATACAATTAATTTATATGCCTACTGCACTTGCTTTATTCCAAAAAAGTAAGTAAGAATTTAAAATTTAAAATTATATAAAAAAAATTTAGGCTAAGCCTAAATTTTCACAAATTATCCAATATTCCTATGTTATTTAATTAAAGTTTTTCTTCTTTTTTATCTCTGAGCATTAGCATGTTAACTGTTTGTTTTACGTCTTTTCCGTTTTCCAAAATATCGTACATTGCATCAACAATAGGCATATCCACATCTAATTTTTTTGCAAGTTCATAAGCAGCATAGGTAGTAGAAATTCCTTCAACAACCATCCCTACTTGTTTTACAGCTTGGTCTTTAGTTAATCCCTGACCAATTAAAAATCCCGCATTTCTATTTCGCGAATGCCTACTTGTACAAGTAGCTATTAAATCTCCAATTCCTGAAAGTCCATAAAATGTGTGAACATCAGCACCCATAGCAATGCCAAGCCTTGCTATTTCAACAATACCTCTGTTCATTAGCGCAGCTTTTGCATTATCTCCATATCCCACACCGTCAGATATCCCAGCTCCAAGAGCAATAATATTTTTTAATGCTCCTCCAAGTTCTGCGCCTATAACATCCTCGTTTGTATAAACTCTAAAATATGATGACATAAATACATCCTGAACAATTTCTGCTATTTCCTTATTATCACATGCTACAGTAATGGCAGTAGGAAGGGATAATCCAACTTCCTCCGCGTGAGATGGTCCAGTTAGTGCGGCGAAATGACAGTTTATTGTTTCCTGTGCAACAATATCTGAAACCAAGCACAAAGTTCCCATCTCAATACCCTTAGACGCATTCACAATTATTTTATCTTTTTTATATTCGTCGTTTATTTGTTTCAATACACTTCTTGTGATCTGAGTAGGTGTTACTATTAATAAAATCTCTGCATTTTTAACTGCTTCATTTATATCTGATGTAAATTCAATATTTAATGGTATTTTAACCTGGGGTAAATATTTTTTATTTACCCTTTCTTTTCTAAGCTCATCACATTGATTCTCGTCTCTTAGCCATACTTTAACATCATGACCATTTTCAGAAAGCAGTTTTGACAGCGCTGTGCCCCAACTTCCTCCTCCAAGCAGTGTTATTCTCTTTTTCACCTTGTCATCTCCTACAATTTGTTTTCTTTACCCCTAATAAGTCTTTTAATGTTTTCCTTATGTCTGTAAATAGACATGCTTGCAATAAACAAGCAAAAAATAAAAAGTTTAATATCAAATGGTTTTACTGCAATAATAGCAGAAACAGGAGCTAAGGCCATTCCAATTATTGAACCAAGGGATACCATCCTCGTGAATACAATAATCAACAATCCGAAAATAAAGCATACTAATGTAACATATGGGTTTATGACCAACATAACACCAATAGTAGTTGCCACACCTTTTCCACCTTTAAAATTCAATAAAGCCGGCCAATTATGACCTATAATTACACACGCTCCTGCCAAGTAACTACCAGCTAAGCCTCCAAAAAGTTTTCCAATCATAACTGCAACAACACCTTTTAATACATCTCCAACAAAGACCATTGCTCCAATTTTTTTACCGAATGCTCTTATTGCATTTGTAGTTCCTGCATTACCGCTTCCATAATCTCTGACATCTTTTTTGGTAAAAAGTTTGCCAAGGATATAAGCAAATGAAATATTTCCTAATAAGTAAGATATAATTGCTATAATAATATAGTTCATGATGACTCCTTTAACATAAATTCAATAAAACTTATAGCAATTGACAGAGACATTAAGCTTTTGTTTTTTTAAAATTCATCAGCTTTTCTATCAATTGCTTAATAAATTGCAATACTATTTTTCGCTTCTATTTCTGAATTCTATAACTATTGGCGTCCCTTTAAATTCGAAAGACTCACGTATTTTGTTTTCCAGATACCTAGCATAAGAAAAATGAACTATTTCGCTATCATTTACAAAAATTAAAAATTTAGGAGGATTTACCGACACTTGTGTTCCATAATAAAGCTTGAGCCTTTTTCCTCTTACCATACGAGGCTGATTCATAAGAACTGCTTCAATTATTATATCATTAAGAACCCCTGTAGACACTCTTAAGTTTCTGAAGCTATAAACCTCATCAACTGCATCTAATACTTTATTTACCCTTTGTCCAGTAAGTGCTGAAACTGTAAGAATTAATGCATAAGTTGCATAAGCAAAGCTATCTCTAATGTTTTCTGTAAATTCCTTGAAAGTCTTGTTGTCTTTATCAATTAAATCCCATTTATTTATTGCTATTATCAAACCTTTGTGATTATCATGAGAATAGCCTGCAATTCTAATGTCCTGTTCTGTTATTCCCTTGTCCGCATCAATAACCAATATGCATATATCTGCTCTTTCAACCGCTGTAAATGCCCTTAATACGCTATATCTTTCTACAGCCTCGCTGATTTTGCTCTTTTTTCTTATTCCTGCAGTATCTATTAAAGTATATTTTTGTCCGTTTTTTTCAAATTTTGTATCAATTGCATCTCTTGTTGTACCTGGTATATCAC
>JBGUET010000135.1:0-6637 GCA_041821225.1 Sedimentibacter sp. | reverse complement strand
CCCTTTAAAGAGAGCATACGATACTGCAAATATCATTTCAAAGCAAATTAACTATAATGAAAATAATATTATTATTGAAAAAAGTATCATTGAAGTAAATTTTGGAATATTTGAAAATATGACTTGGGAAGAAATGCAAGCAGCCCATAGAGAAGAAACAGAAAGATGGATTAAGGAAAAGCACAAGTATAAATTCCCTCAAGGTGAATCTTATGAAGATGTCATTGAACGCATATCTCAATTTGTGGATAAAATTCCTGACAATTCAGTAGTTGTAACTCATTTTGGTGTAATACAATCTGTTCTTTTGTATATGAAAATTGCTGACGACCTAAATCTGTGGAATTATTATATTTCAAATTGTGATATTGTTGTATTAAACAACAAAGAAATTGTTAAAATAATAAAATGTGATAGTGTTTAAAATCTTATGGATTTTATATATAATTTTAATTTATGGAGGAATAAAATGAATGTATTAGTAATTAACTGCGGGAGCTCATCATTAAAGTATCAGTTAATAAATATGGTTGATGAAAGTGTTCTAGCGAAAGGCCTTGTTGAAAGAATTGGTATTGAAGGCAGTGTATTAAAACATGAAAAAACTGGGCAGGACAAGGTTGTAATTCAAGAACCTATGGAAAATCACAAAGTTGCTATTAATTTAGTATTGAAGGCTTTGGTTGATTCTGAATATGGAGCTTTGAAATCATTGGATGAAGTTGATGCGGTTGGACACAGAGTTGTTCACGGTGGAGAAAAGTTCGCTAATTCAGTATTGATTTCTGATGAAGTTATAAATGCTATGAAAGAATGTATTGAACTTGCACCTCTTCACAATCCACCAAACATCATTGGCATTGAAGCATGTAAAGAATTGTTGCCTACAGTTCCAATGGTAGGCGTGTTTGACACAGCATTTCATCAAACAATGCCACCTGAATCTTTCATATATCCGTTGCCATATGAATTATATGAAGAACTTGGAATCAGAAGATATGGTTTCCACGGAACATCACATAAATATATTGCTGAAAGAGTTAAAGCTTTAATAGGAAGAAACTTAGAAGGGTTAAAAGTAGTTAGTTGCCATTTAGGAAATGGTGCAAGTCTTACAGCAATAAAAGATGGAAAATCATTTGACACAAGTATGGGAATGACTCCTCTTGAAGGACTTGTTATGGGTACAAGATGTGGAGATATTGACCCTGCAATAGTTACATTCTTAATGAACAAAAAAAATATGAATACTGATGAACTTGATGATTTATTGAATAAAAAATCCGGAGTTTTAGGAATTTCTGGAGTGAGCAGTGACTTCAGAGACATTGAAGGAGCAGCGGACGAAGGCAATGAAAGAGCTAAGTTAGCTTTAAACAAATTTTCATACACAGTTAAAAAATACATAGGTTCATACGCAGCAGCTATGGGTGGGTTGGATGTATTAGTTTTTACGGCTGGATTAGGAGAAAATTCATCAGCTGCTAGAGCTGACATTTGCGAAGGATTAGAATTTATTGGAGTTGAAATAGATGATATTAAAAACAATACAAGAGGTAAAGAAGTAGAAATTTCTAAGGACAATGCAAAAGTTAAAATATTTGTTATACCAACTAATGAAGAATTAATGATTGCAAGAGATACAAAAGTATTGGCAAAGTAAAACTGTAAAATAAATTGCTTGACAAAATATTTTTTTTCTCATATAATTAACTCTGCTAAATAAAAAGGGTGGTAGTATGTTAATTAGACTAAATAAGTTTTTATCATCTGATGCAATATCTTTAAATGTTAATGAAAATTATGTCATTGATGACGAGGAATTCTTAGCAATGACACATCTTAATAAGGAAATTAGCTTCAGCGCAGATATATACAAAGTTGAAGATAATATTTTGCTGAATGGCACTATTAAGTATACATTTGCAGATCAATGTGCAAGATGTTTAGAGGATTTCGATAATACAGTTGAGACAAAGTTTGAAGCAATTATTGTGCAAAGAATTATTGAAGATGAAGAATCTGATGAAATTCAACTAATAATAACAGACGGATGTGTTGTGTTAGACGAAATTATTAAACAGATGATTTATTTATCAATGCCAATGAAATCACTGTGCAAAGAAGATTGCAAAGGCATATGCCCGACTTGCGGAGTTAATTTAAATCATGAAAAGTGTAAATGCGAAAACAATTTAACAGATCCGCGATTTAATAAATTAAAGGACCTGTTGAAGGATTAAGGAGGTGTTAAAATGGCAGTACCTAAGAGAAAAACTTCCAAAGCTAGAAGAGATAGAAGAAGGACAGCAAAATCAAGATTAACTATTCCAAATACTATAGAATGTCCACAGTGTCATGTAGCAAAGCTTCCTCACAGAGTATGTGAAGCTTGCGGATATTATAACGGTAAAGAAGTAATGAGCGTTGAATAGCAATATTAAATCTATGTTTTAGATTAATACGCATTCAAAGTGTAAAAAGTAGTGCTGAGGCACTATTTTTTTATTGCAAAATAAATTCTTCTACGATATACTATTCTATGTAAAAATATTGGTACATCGAGGTGTTTATGAAAGTTGCAATTGATGCCATGGGTGGAGATAATGCACCTGAGGCGATTGTTAAAGGAAGTATACTGGCTAGAGATGAATACAATCTAGGAATCGTACTTACCGGAAACGAAAAAGAAATAAAAAAAATACTGGAAAAAAACACAGCAAACTTTAACAATATTGATATTATAAATGCTGAGGAAGTAATAACTAACGATGATAAGCCTGTTATGGCAATAAGACGTAAAAAGGATTCTTCTTTAGTAAAAGCATTAAATTCCGTTAAAAACAAGGAAGCTGATGCCATTGTTTCAGCAGGAAGCACAGGAGCTTTATTAAGTGGAGCTACTCTTATAATTGGAAGGATAGAAGGTATTGAGAGACCGGCAATTGGTTCGCTTATACCTAATATGAATGGTGGAGTTTCACTTTTAATTGACTCAGGTGCAAATGTAGATTCAAAGCCAGAATTTCTATATTGTTTTGCTGTGATGGGAGACATATACTTAAAAAGAGTAATGAACATTGCCTCACCTAAAATAGCATTAGCAAACATTGGGTCAGAAAAATCAAAGGGAGACAAATTAACCGTTGAGACCTATGGATTGCTTGAAAAAACAACACTTCCAATGAATTTTATAGGAAATATAGAAGCCAGGGAAATACTTCAAGGTAAAGCGGACATAATAGTTTGCGATGGGTTTGTTGGTAATATGATTTTAAAAACTCTTGAGGGAACTGTTCAAGAAATCATGAAAGGTTTAAAAGAAGAGATTATGGCAACGACTAGGTCCAAAATAGGCGGAGCACTTATTAAACCTGCAATGAGCAAATTTAAAAGTAAATTTGACTATTCTGAACACGGTGGCGCTCCACTATTAGGAGTAAAGGCACCTGTGATTAAAGCTCACGGGAGCTCAGGAGAAAAAGCTATAAAAAATGCTATTCGTCAAGCAAAAGTGTGCTATGAAAGCAATGTAACTGAATTAATAGAAGAAAGCATGATGAGGAGGTGATTGATGTGTTTGAAAGAATTAAAGAGCTTGTTGCTGAAAAAGTAGGGGTAGAGCCAGAAGAAATTACAATGGAAACTTCATTTGCAGATGATTTAGAGGCTGATTCAATAACACTTTTCGAGTTGGTAATGGCCATTGAGGAAGAATTCGATATTGAAATTGATGATGAAAGTATTGAACAAATCAGCACAATTGGAGATATTGTCAATTACTTAGAAGAAATTATTAATAATTAATTTGTAGTATGGATTAATAATACAAATGGATAAAACAAAAATTAGGGACGCAGCAATGCGTCCCGCAATTTAAATATGATTATAATTTTTTATTATTTTCATGAAAATTTTCATGACTGTAATAAGCAATTATAAAGATGAAATTAATATGAAATTCGTTACGAGTAATGTGTACCACAAATATAAGTCTGCGGGGATATCCGCATAATTGAAACATGTGTTGTAATGTAAAACAATTACTACATGCATTTTAATTACTAGGAGGAAAAGTGATTATAGATATTAGAGAATTAAATATTTTTGAAAATATTATAAATTATAAATTTAGCAATGTAGAAACTTTAGAAAAAGCCCTTACCCATAGTTCGTATTCAAACGAGGATAAATCTTACAGTAAAACAAACAATGAAAGATTAGAATTTCTTGGGGACGCTGTATTAAGTATTTCAGTAAGCCGCTTCATATTTGATAAATTTCCTGATTATCCAGAAGGAGATTTAACAAAACTAAGGTCACAAGTTGTATGTGAAGATACATTAAGCATTGTAGCAGCTAACTTAAACATAGGAAGATTTCTTCTCTTAGGCAAAGGGGAGGAAGCATCTGGAGGAAGAGAGAGAAAATCTATTTTAGCAGATGCGGTAGAAGCTATTATTGCAGCTATATATTTTGATGGAGGCTATAAAAAAGCTGAAGAATTTGTTTTAACCAATTTAACTAAATATATACAGCTTGCAGTGAAAGGAAAAATAGTTCCGGATTTTAAATCTTATTTGCAAGAGTATTACCAAAGCAAAAGTCAATTTTGTAAAATTCGCTATGTTGTTACAAAAGAAGAAGGACCTGATCATGAAAAAATGTTTCATGTTAATGTTCTTGTTAATAAGGCTCCTGTTGGAAAAGGTGCAGGAAAAAGCAAGAAACTTGCCGAGCAAGATGCAGCAAAAAATGCTTTAGTTTTAGAAGGTCAGTTAAATGAATAAAAAAATGAAAATAATACCAATTTTTGTGCCTCATATTGGATGCCCAAACGATTGCGTGTTTTGTAATCAAAAGAAAATAACTGGTAAGGGCACTATTGTAGCAAATAGTAGGTATGTGACTGAAATTGTTGAAGAATGCAGAAAGACCATAAGCGAGGACACTTATACTGAAATTGCGTTTTTTGGTGGGTCATTCACAGCAATTAATGTAGAATTGCAAGAGGAACTTCTAAGCGTTGCTAAGTTTTACAAGGATTTAGGAGTAGTTGATAGAATAAGATGCTCTACAAGGCCTGATGCAATTAATACAGAAATACTACAACTTCAAAAAAAGTACGGCATGGATATTATTGAGCTTGGAATTCAAAGTCTTGATGATGAAGTGTTAAAACTGTCTAACCGTGGACATAACCGTACTGATTCAATAAATGCAAGCAAACTCATTAAAGAATGGGGCTTTATTTTAGGACATCAAATCATGCCAGGACTTCCTGGAAGCAATAGGGAGAAAGACATAAAAACTTGTCTAGAATCTATATCTATGAAACCTGACATGGTAAGAATTTATCCAACACTAATAATTAAAGACACTGAACTTTTAAACATGTATGAACAAGGAAATTACATACCCCTTGATTTGCAAGAAGCAGTAGATGTTTCTGCGTTTATTTACAGTCAATATTCTATAAACAACATAAATGTTATACGAATCGGTCTTCAAAATACAGAATCTATTAACGAAGAAGAAGATGTTGTTGCGGGTCCATTTCATTCTGCATTTAGGCAACTAGTTGAAGAAAAAATTTATTTTGCTTCTTTAGCGCAAACACTTCATGGTATGAATTTAAAAAACAAAAACATTACTATTCATGCAAGTAATAAATACATAAGTTTTATTGCAGGGCAAAAGAAATCCAATATAATTAGATTAAAGGAGCTTTTTTCCATGAGCAAAATAACTTTTAAAGATTCTTTAACAGAACATTTAATAGAAATATATAATGACAACATTAAAATAGGCAGTTTTGACATAAATGATATTTATCAAAACTACTTGAATTTGCAATAGGGGGATATATGTTTTTAAAAAAAGTATACATAAATGGTTTCAAATCTTTCGCGGAAAAAACTGAAATTGTTGTGGAAAAAGGAATAACTGCAGTTGTAGGCCCTAACGGAAGTGGCAAAAGCAATATTTCAGATGCAATAAAATGGGTTTTAGGTGAACAAAGCGCTAAGTCACTTCGTGGTGGTAAAATGGATGATGTAATATTTGCAGGTACAGAAAAAAGAATGCCACTAGGATATGCTGAAGTCAACCTTATTTTTGATAATGAATCAGGAATTATTCCCTTAGAATACAAGGAAGTAGGCATTAAAAGGAAGCTTTATAAAACTGGAGAAAGTGAATACTACATAAATAAGCAGCAATGTAGACTTAAAGATATAAAAGAACTTTTTATGGATACAGGAATAGGTAGAGATGGGTATTCATTTATTGGACAAGGCCGTGTAGAAGATATTTTAAGTCCTAACTCTGAATCTAGAAGACAGGTATTTGATGAAGCTTCTGGAATTGTAAAGTATAAAACAAGAAAAGAAGAATCTGAAAGAAAACTAGAAAAAACAAGCGATAATTTAGATAGAATTGAAGATATAATACATGAACTTCAAGAGCGCATTGAACCTCTTCATGAGCAAAGCAGACGGGCAAAGGAATATATTGATATTAAAAACAATTTAAAACAATACGAGCTTAATTATCTTGCCCACGAGTACGAAAAGCACAGTGAACAGCTTAAGGCATTAGAATATCAAAAAAATATTTCTATTGAAGAAAAAAAGAG
>JBGUET010000134.1:0-6656 GCA_041821225.1 Sedimentibacter sp. | reverse complement strand
ACTTTCATAATTTCTGCTAATTCAGCCAATGTCTGTGCTTGTTTTAATAAACCTTGGTTAAAATATTTCTCATAAATTGACGCTTTTTCAAAAACTTGTTCGTCTAAAACTATATATGCTGTTGCACCATTTTGAGATAGTATTGCTTCAGATACCACATCTCTTGTTTCAAGTTCATTTATAAACCTCAAACCTTCATGGTTAACTAAAATCGCTCCATCTCCTCTTATACCTTCCGTAATCATTTCATTTATAATAGGAACTACTGTTGGATGAGTTTGAATTTGCTCCATATCAGTTAAAGATACATCCAATTTTTCAATCATTGCCAAAGCATCACCTGTTGCACCAGGAGCATTAGTTGTTCCAAAACCTTTTAGTTCAGGTTTGAATTTTTCAACTAATTCTGAATTAGCTCCGAATCCACCAGAAGCAAGAATTACTGCCTTAGCATTGATAGAATAAGTATTACCGTCTTCATTCATAACTTTTATACCAGTTACAGTATTTCCATCAGCTAAAATTTCAACTGCTTTTGTATTTAATCTCACTTCAATTCCAAGATTTTTTACCTGATTGCTAAATACATCCATAAGATGGCTTCCTACAGCCATTCCTCCAGGCCCTTTATGGATTCTGTTGACACTTTGTCCTCCTGATACTCCTACTTCAGATAAATCAGCTCCTAGACTTTCTAACCAGTAAAGAGTGTCCGCTGAATTTTCAGTTAAAACTTTCAACAGTTCTGGATTATTTAAATCCTTTCCACCCTTCATTGTATCAGCATAATATAACTCTGGGCTGTCAACAATACCATCAGCCACCTGATATTTAGTGTTTGCAGCATTCATACCACCAGTTGCATAGTTTGTATTTCCACCCATGAAGGCATTCTTTTCAACAACTATTACGTTAACTCCTGAATTAATTGCTTCAATAGCTGCAGTTAGACCCGCACCACCTGCTCCAATAATTACTATGTCAGTTGAAACATCTTCTACTTTTTCAGCCTCTTGGGTAAATTCTTTTGCAACTAACATAGCTCCTGATTCATCAACTGCATTTTTAACGCTGTTAATTAAAGCAAAGCTTGTTAATGTTGCACCAGTAATAACATCTACATCTGTAGAGTTTGTGTCAATCATTTGTTTAGTTAACTGCGCTACAACAGTATCAGTAAAACCTGACTCTGAACTTTCTACAACTTTAATATCTTTAATTTCAGAATTTTCCAATGTTACATCAACTTTAAATGCTCCATACTTGCCTGAGCCTTCCCCTTGCACTACAGCGCTTACAAGTTCCGCTGGCTTCTCTGTTTCAACTGGTTGTTTGACTTCATTTTGCTGACAAGCAGCTAAAGAAAATATAAGCACTAATGCTAGTAATATCGATATTATTCTTTTTGATTTCATTTTTTTCCACCTTATTTGATATTTTTTTAACTATCGGTCATTATATATTGCCGATATTTTTTTGTCAAGGTATATTTTGTTATTTTTACTAAATTTATTATTCTATAACTAACTTTACTAATTGAATTAACTTTCTTTATTGTTTCTCAAATGGGAAACGATGAGGCAAGTTAAGTTCATTTCTCACATCAATTAAATCCCTACGAACGGATTTTCCAACTGGTACGCCTTTTTCCTTTCGGTCCAACCAACAAATATATTCTTTTTCACCAGCAGTATAAATTCTATTTTCATTAGTTGCAACTTTAGATGAGCGAAGTTCCCTAAGAATATCTCCTGCTGTTTTCTTAAATATTTCTGCCCCCATAAAAGCTTCAGTATCAATTGCTATAAAGAAATGGCCCAAATGATATGGAGTGTTTTCTCCATTTTCATTTTTCCCTGTTAACATGCGTAGAAAATTTCCTGCCTGAAGTGCAGCAGAAAGTATTTCAACAACGGTTGCATAACCATAGCCTTTGTAACCAGCAAGTTCCTCCCCTATTCCTCCTAGAGGTGCTAGAGCTGCCTTGCCATTTGTTAAATCCTCTAATATTTGATTGCTATCAGTCATTGTAGCTCCGTCACGTCCTATTACCATGCCTGCAGGAGTATCCATTCCATTACGTGCATAATACTCAATTTTACCACGCTGAGTAATACTAGTAGCACAATCCAAAACAAAGGGAAATTCTTCATCTGTTGGTATGCCAAATGTCAATGGATTAGTGCCTAGCATATTCTCAACGCCAAAAGTTGGAGCAATTGAAGGTCGCGCATTTGTCCCTGTAATTCCAATCATATTTTGCTTTGTAGCCATTGTTGCATAATAGCCTGCAATACCATAATGAGTTGAGTTCCTAGCAACCACCATTCCCATTCCGTATTTCTTTGCTTTTTCAATTGCCATACTCATAGATTTGTAACCAACAATCATGCCCATTCCATCATGGCCGTCAACAACTGCAGTGGTAGCAGTCTCTTTTATTATTTCAAACTCAGTAACAGGCCTTTGTATTCCGGCTTTTATTCTATCAATATAAATTGGTTTAAAGCGATTACAACCGTGGCTCTCAATACCTCTTCTATCACTTTCCATTAAAATATCTGCACATATAAGTGCATCTTCCTTTGGAACCCCCATTTTTTCAAATGCACTTACCATAAAATCACCAATTAATTTCCAAGATAAATAAGTAAAATCTTTCATGTATGCCCCCTACAATGATTTTTCAATTAGCTAGTTATTATAAGTATATTATACCCAGAAGAACCACATACACGCATTTTATTTTGTTTTTCACACTTCAATTTTCCATAAGCTATCAAGTTAGTCAATTATAATTGTCCCAATTAAAACAAACCATTTTTAATTAAATCTCTTTTAAATGCCCTTCTTCAAATGAATACGCTTACAATTAAGTAAAAAATAATAAAAATAAATTTATATACTCAAGTGACATTTCCCTCTCTTGTCTTCCTAAAAATTTATGATATAATTTATAGGATAAAGTTTATTCAAGATAAAAAACAATTTCGGAGATATGATGGGAAAGATTAATTTTAATATAGAAGATATAAAAAACTATGCTGATACTTTAATTACATACAGAAAAGGACTGGCATACTATAAGGATAACAAAGTTAGTAAGCTTAGTATTGAAAAGATTTACAACGAAGAAACCGTTGGATTCGAAAATAAATATTCTGCAAAAGTAAAGGGACATAGTTATCCCTCTTATAATACATCTGTAACTGTTGATAATGATGGTGAAATTGTTAGCTTCAATTGTAGTTGCCCTGCATTTGATGAAAATCCTGGTGGCTGCAAACATATTGTTGCAGTCATGCTAAAAATATATAACAGCTATAATTTAAATGTAGTTTCTTATGATGATGTAGTATTCAAAAACAACTTAAACCAAGCAAGTACACATAATTTTCCTCTAGAAGACTTAATAAGCACTTTTGAAAACAAAATTAAAAAAAGCGTCATAGTAGAAAGAAAAGATGGTTCTGTAATCCTTAAACCCATATTGTATATTTCAGGCAGAGATACAATTGCCATAGAATTTACAATTGGTTCTAAGAAAAACTATGTGGTTAAGGATGCATATGCTTTAGCAAACAACATAAAACACACTAATAATGTTTGTTATGGAAAAAGTTTGGAGTTTAATCATGAAATAAGTGGGTTTGAAAAATCATCACAACCACTTGCTGTTTTTTTAAGGGATGAGGCTGACGCTTACATGCAAGTGATAGCTAGAACTTCAAGCATATATAACAATACTGCTACAAGTGGTCGTGCGTTTAAAATATTCCCTTTTTCGTTGGATAGTTTTTTTGATTTATTTAGTAACCAAACAGTTGTATGCAATGGCTACAAATATCAATTTAAAACACTTACTTTTATTGACAAAAGCCCTGAAGTGGAATTTTATATTAACGAGGAAAACGAGCAATATTATTTGTCTACAAATTTATTTATTACTTTTGTTGAAAATTCAATAAATTATACATATATAATAGCTGAGGATAAACTCTACAGGTGTTCTAGAGAATTTGTTGATACTATTTTACCTGCTGTAAACAAAATCACCATGCAGCCATCTAAGACAATAACGTTCACAAAAGAACATATAGGAAAATTTTATTCTACTGTATTGCCTGAAATATCTAAGTACGCCACCGTCAAATCCAATGTTAAATTATCAAATGAACTAAATGCTCTTCCCCTATCATCAAGCATTTATCTTGACTGCAACAATCATGGATTTATTTATGCCAGTGTAATTTTTAATTATGGTGACATAGAAATTAATCCTTTTAGAAAATCGGCAAAAGATAACACTATTATAAGAAATATTTCAGAAGAAACTAAAGTACTTATTGCCCTTGAAAATTGCGGATTTGAAAAAACAACAGCAAAATATTCCATGACAGACGAAGATAATATTTATGAATTTTTAACAACTGGAGTAAATACACTTACTTCACTTTGTGAAGTGAATGTGAGCGATGATTTTAAGAAAATAAATATTAGATACCCTAAGTCCATGTCAATGGGTGTTAAACTTAACAGCAACTTAATTGAATTAGATATTGAAAAATTAGAATTTGACCCTTCTGAACTTAAAGATATATTGTTAAATTACAAAAGGAAGAAGAAATATTTCAGATTAAAAGATGGATCATTTTTAAACCTTGAAAAAGAATATTTTAGCACTATGGAAAAGTTAGTGGAAGATTTGAATATTTCTGGTGAACAGCTTAAGACAGGACATATTGAAATTTCTAAATACCGCTCCTTCTATTTAGATAGCCTTTTAAAAAACAATTCCTGGATAAAGGCTGAAAAGAGTCAACCTTTTAAAGAAATGGTATACAACATAAATGAATCTGGTGATTCAGACTTTGTTCTACCCAAAGAATTAAAGCCTATTATGCGTAACTATCAAGTAACTGGTTACAAATGGCTTAGATCTTTGTCAACATATTCCTTTGGAGGAATTTTAGCTGATGATATGGGTTTGGGAAAAACACTTCAAGCAATAAGTTTATTATTGTCCGAAAAGAAAAGCGGACATAAAACATCCATTGTTATATGTCCAACATCTTTAGTTTATAACTGGCAAAGCGAAATAGAAAAATTTTCCCCTGAAATTACCACATTAATCATTGCAGGAAATGCCATTCAAAGGAGTGAATTAATTGCCTGCATAAATGATTATGATTTAATTTTCACTTCATACGATTTAATAAAGCGGGATATAGAATTATATGAGAATCTAGAGTTTAAATATTGCATATTAGATGAAGCTCAATATATTAAAAATTCCACAACTCAAAATGCAAAAGCTGTTAAACTCATTAAAAGTGATGTTAGATTTGCACTAACAGGAACTCCTATAGAAAATTCATTAGCAGATCTTTGGTCTATTTTTGATTTTATTATGCCGGGATTTTTGTTGAGTTATAAAAAATTCAAGGATAAATATGAAATTCCAATAGTAAAAGAGCAAAATAGCGAAATTTTGCAAAGACTCCACAAGCAAATACAACCTTTTATTTTAAGGCGGTTAAAAAAAGATGTATTAAAAGAACTTCCTGACAAAATAGAAACCCTCTACTACGCACAAATGGAAACCGTTCAAAAGAAACTTTATTTTGCGGAATTGATGAAACTTAATGAACAATTCAACAATGAAATAGAATCAAATGGCTATAATAAAAGCCAAATAAAAATTTTATCAATGCTTACTAGGCTTAGGCAAATATGTTGTGACCCATCATTATATTTTGATAATTACAAAGGTGGAAGTGCTAAGCTTGATTTATGCATGGAAATAGTAAAAGAAAGCATAGAAAACGGCCACAAGATACTTATATTCTCTCAATTTACATCTATGTTATCCATAATAGAAAAGCATTTGAGCTGCAACTTTATTGATTATTACTTGCTTACAGGTTCAACAAAGAGTATGGATAGATTAGATATGGCTAACAATTTCAACAATGATAAAACACCAGTCTTTTTAATATCCTTGAAAGCTGGAGGCACAGGTCTTAATTTAACAGGCGCAGATGTTGTTATACATTATGACCCATGGTGGAATATAAGTGCACAAAACCAAGCAACTGACAGAACCCACCGCATAGGTCAAACTAATAAAGTGCAAGTGTTTAAACTCATTGCCAAAGATACCATAGAAGAGAAAATAGAAAAACTTCAACAAAGCAAAAGCAGCTTGGCCGATTCTGTAATAAAAAAAGGAGAGATTCTAATCAACTCCCTTTCAAAAGAAGAAATCAAAAGCTTATTCCAGCTATAAACTCAAGTACAAAATACTTGAGTTTATTTTACAATTTCGTATGGCCAGTCAGCAATACCTCCAAAATCATATATATTGGTGTATCCCATTTCAATTAAAGTCTGAGATGCTGTGGCACTCCTGTTTCCACTTCTGCAGTACACCAATATTTTTCCGTTTTTATCAACTAAAATATTTTCTGCCATGCTTTTAATGTCTGTAACTGGAAGCAATACTGCATTTTCAATATGTCCTTCGTCGTATTCAGCTTGAGTGCGAACATCTAAAATGATCACTTCTTCACTGTCAATTATGGCTTTCGCCTCTTGAGCAGTTATTTTATTGTATTCCCCTGTATTAATGGTATCAACTTTTTTATTGCATCCAG
>JBGUET010000133.1:0-6666 GCA_041821225.1 Sedimentibacter sp. | reverse complement strand
GTGAATGGCTCAACATAAAAGCCAAATAAACAACCAATCCTAATAATGTGATAAACAATGTCTTGAAATTGATAATATAACTTATTTCAAAATCTTTTTTTTGCATTAACATAGCACTCAGCAATGTTGCAAAACACAAAATCATAATAAACATAGAATCAAATATTTCTACAACCATATTAGTTTTTTTATTCTTTTCATTTCCCATAATTATTTTCTCTTTTCTATAATTTCATCTTTATACAAATTGTTTTGATTTTTCTTTAAATGAATAATAACAGCTACACTAGAAGCCGTTGCAAAAGCGCCAACCAATATTCCTATAGCAAATATAATCATTCTTAAATTTTGATTTTCAACAATTCCACTGATATTAAACATTACAATAGTTAAAATCGTCCACAAAATGGCCATTATAGAAATAATTGCTACACAATCTGTGGTATACATTTTTTTTATTTGATTTTCCACTTACTTAACACCACCTAATATAAATATATTGTTTTTTTCACCTACATTTACATCTTATTTTATAAAATTGTAACCGTTCTAACAAAAAAGTAATAATATATAAATTACATGTAATGTGTAATTTATATATTATTACTTTTTTGTATATTTGTCAAGTCTTAACTTGCAAAAATAATTTTCGTTGGTAACTATTCAAATTAATAACGCAATTAGTAATTTGCAATTTGAAAAAAATTCATTTAAAATAATATAATTATACTATAAAAAATTGAAATTTCAACGTTTTATGTTGACATTTTATTATTTTTATAGTATAATTTTATCTGTTGAAAGTAATATTTTGGACAATAATTAAACGAAATTTTATCAAGTGGATAACAGGCATTTCTTTTAAGACAGAGTAAGACTAAGATTCGTTACAATAAGTCCAATTTAATTTTTTAATCCATAGCAAGTGATATTAAATATTATGAAATTATTACGGTGTATTTAATGAAAGCTGAATATATTATATGATTGGAGTACGATATGATAGTAAAAAATTCACTAGTGGAACAGGTATGTTCATATATTATTGAGGGTATTCAAAGTAGAGAATTCAAGCCTGGAGATAGGCTTATTATTGAAGATCTTTCAAAAAAACTTGGGATAAGCAGAACACCAATAAGAGAAGCTATAGGAAATCTTGCCCAATTTGGATATGTAGATATTCAACATAATGTAGGCCCAAGAATTGTTAACTACAGCAAAAGTCAGATTCATGACCTTAATGAAACTAATGAAATTCTTTTCAATAGTGTTTTAAAGAAGGTTCTTGAGAAAACTGATGTTGAACCGCTTGTTTTAGAATTGAAAAGAATCGTAAACATGCAAGAAAATGCTTTAATAAAGAATGATGATGAGAGATACCGTAAAAGCTCAGTAGAATTTCACGAAGCTCTGATAAAAGCGTGTCCAAATGAAAAACTTAGACAGATTACACTTCAAACTCAAAACCAAATTAATATTTTCATATTGTGGTATTTTCAGGATAAAAAAATTAAAAAAACAAGTGTTCAAGAACACAAGTATCTGCTGTCATTGATAGAGAATAAAAAGTATGATGAATTTATCGTTGAGTTTGAGAGACATAATAATAAAGCCATTGAATATTTCGACAATAAATATGAAGAAATTGTATTATAGCATGATATAAATCATAAGATTCTATACAGTAGTAATTACTGCCGTATAGAATCTTTGTGTGTCTGACATGGGTATAAACTAATTGATGAAAGTTCATTACGCGCATGTTAGTAGAAACTTTAGAATTTCAAGAAATATTACCGAAAAATAATTATAAAACTATTTTTTCACAAAAATAAACACGCTGGAAACAGCGTGTTTAGACTTTATATATATTTTTTTCAAATTGTAGCTTTGTTATATGAAATTATAACCTAATTGGAAAGCTTTAGTGTTAATTTCTTCATACTTACTTTTCCCTTTTTTACGAAACATTTTATTCATGCCATCTATGCCCTCATCTTCGGAAAAAGCTCCTGATGCTTTTGCAACTACCCCTGCCATTATAATATTGACACCTCGAGTATGTCCCAATTTTAAAGCCATTTCAGAACTTGGAACAGAAATCACGGTTACATCATCTCTTGTTTTAGTATCGCACGTAACTAAGGAACTATCTATTATTACAGTTCCACCAGGTGTAACCAAATTTATAAATTTCTGAAAAGAAGGATTATTCATAGCTAAAAGTATATCAGGCTCCTCTTGAGCAGGATTGTAAATCATGCCATTTCCAAATTTTACTGTGCAATTTGCAGTGCCTCCCCTCATAGCGGCGCCATATTGTGGAATCCAAGTTGCATTTAAGTTCTTCGAGACGGCAATCTGTGAAATAACAAGTCCTGACGTAAGAACTCCTTGTCCACCTGACCCAGCAAATAATATTTCTTTCATGTTTACTTTTCCTCCCTTGTCTTAATTTCACCAACAGGATAATATTCCATTATTTCATTATTAATCCTTTCCAGAGATTGAAGAGGTGTGAGCCCCCAGTTAGTTGGGCACGGAGACAGAACCTCAATTAGTGAATACCCTTCATTGTTCAACTGTGCTTTAAAGGCATTCATAATATATCCCTTCAGTTTATTGACATATGCAGGGGTAGTAACTGTTCCTCTTGCAATATATGCTGCGCCTGGAAATGAAGCCGCTACAAGTTCAGGAAATTTCATTGGTAATCCCGTTGTCTGGCAATTTCTTCCCATTGGTGAAGTTGTAGTTTTCTGGCCTGGCATAGTTGTAGCACTCATCTGGCCACCAGTCATTCCATAGTTTGTATTATTCACTGTGATTACAGTAATATTTTCATTTCTATACGCTGCGCTAACACTCTCTCCGATTCCTATGCTGTAGGCATCCCCATCACCCTGATAAGCTATCACAAGGGCATCAGGATTAACTCTTTTAAAGCCCGTACAAACAGCTGCACTTCTACCGTGAAGGCTGTCAAATTTATCCAATTCTACGGATGCAGACATAAGAGAATAGCATCCTACACCAATACTTAATATACAATTCTTTTCCTGCTTTAATTCTTCAATGCATTCTGCAATAAGTCTAATAACAACTCCATGACCACAACCTGGACAGTAAGATATTTGCTTAGTAAGAATTTTAGGTATTTTTTTTGCTATAGCCATTTTAATATACCTCCTTCATTTCACCATTACTGATTTTGATGAAATCCTCTTTAATTTTCTTCATAGTTGGAATACCATAAGCATACGGCAACAAATAAATAGGTTTTGACTCCTGCTTAAATCTTTTCAATGTCAACGCTATATCATCTATCATCTGACCGGTAGCATTTTCTTCTATAGAAATGTATCCCTTAACCTCAGGGTTTACCTTATTAAATGCCTTTTCAGGAAATGGCCACAAGGAAATAGGTCTAATATATCCTACTTTATATCCATCTCCCCGAAGTTGCTCTACAGCTCCAATTACCGACCTTCCAGCTAATCCATATGCAACTATTACATATTCAGCATCCTCTAAATATTCATCATTCCAAATTTGCTCGTTTTCTTTTATTAATTCATACTTTTGTCTCATCTCTACTGCTTCCTTGAGCCTGTCCCTATATAGCGGGCATAATCTCTCGTGTGAGAAAGTCCCGTCTATGCTTCCAAGTCTTCTTTCCACTGTTTTAAGTTCAGGCATTTCGCAAGATTCCATCATTTGGCCAAGTGAAGCTTCTGTATGCAAGATAGTACCCATCTTATATTTATCAGAAAGATCAAATCCAAGTCCAATAAGTTCAACTGCTTCTTGTATACTATATGGCGCTAAAACAAAGCATCTGTAGTCCCCACTTCCACCGCCTCTGGTATCTCTATGATAGTCGGATTGGCCTGTATTAAGAGTTCCCAATCCATTACCATATCTAACAACATTTATGGCCAAAAATGGCAAATCTGAATCGGCCATATGCGAAATGCCTTCTTGTTTTAGCGTCATTCCAACACTAGACGATGCTGTAAAGCATCTAACTCCAGATGCAGAGGCAGCTATTAACATATTCATTGATGCCCCTTCGTTCTCAGCTTGGATAAATACACCCCCTATTTCATCCATCCTTGTTGAGAGATATTCCATAATCTCTGTAGATGGTGTAATTGGATAGCCTGCGTAAAACCTTGCACCTGCTCTAATTGCTGCTTCGGCAAATGCATGATTACCTTTAATCATATCTTCCATGTTATTACCTCCTATCACCTAAAATTTCAAATACCCAATCAGGGCACATGGTATAACAAATTCCACATCCAATGCATAAATCATCATTGACAACTACTGGTTGATATCCAGTAATACTAATTTCATCACTAAATGAAATTGCATTTTGGGGACAGCTCTGTACACATATGCCACATTGTTTGCATCTTTCTTGTTTGACTAAAACTTTCATTTTTCTCCTCCATTTTTAGTTAATTAAAGTACAATGTATGGTCTACATTCTTTTTCTCACAGTTTTTTCCGTGGCTTCTAATATATAAGCATCCTAAGAACGCACAACTGCAACTGTTTTTGCTGCTTATTTTTTTAAAATAGTGTTACTAATTATTCAAAACTCTTTATAATAATAGACCCATTATTCTGTGTAAATTTTAGCTTTTTCCTCGCCATTAAGGACTCTTAGGGTACCAAAGGCGAGAGATTCCAATTCGTTTTCACCTGCCATTACTTCAACAGGCGCTATGAATAACACACGCTCAGTAATCCAATCGGTAATCATTTTCGAGTAGGCAATTCCACCTGTTAAAACAATGACATCAACTTTACCTTTCAAAACTGTGGAAAGTTCTCCTATTGCTTTTGCCACCTGATATGCCATAGCCTCATAAATTAGAGCAGCCTTATGGTTGCCTTGTTCAATCATATTTTCAATTTCACGTGCATCCACAGTTCCGAGATAGGCAACAAGTCCACCGTTTCCCCGAAACATTTTCTTCATTGTTTTTCTATCATATTGTCCACTGTAGCAAAGATCAATCAGCTCGCTGCACGGTACACTACCTGCACGCTCCGGAGAAAAAGGACCCTCATCGCCGTTTAAATCAATCATGCGACCTTTCTGGTGTACGCTGATAGATATCCCACCACCCAGATGTGCAACTATCATATTCATCTCATCATATTTTTTCCCAAATTTCTCAGCAGCCTTGTACGCCGTAGCTCTTGCATTCAATGCATGAGAATAACTTGGTCTAGATATAGCAGGCATACCCGATATTCTAGCGATATCTGTTAGTTCATCTACTGCGACAGAATCATAGATATAGGCTTGTATTCCATTCTCTTGCGCAATTTCGTATGCAATGAGTGCCCCTAAGTTAGAGGCATGCTCAACAACGGGACGATTTTTTAAACGATCTACCATCACTTCATTTACCAAATAAGCACCTGATTTTACAGGTGGCAACAAGCCACCGCGACCAACTACAGCGTCTAAGGACTCAAGGGATATACCCTTTGCCTTCAACAAATTCAAAATCACTTCTTTCCTGAAATCGAACTGTTCCTGGACATGTTCATATCTTTGAAGTTCTTTAACCGGATGATCCAAGGTTTCGACAATAATCGCCTGTTTGTTATAGTACAGTGCCACCTTAGTCGAAGTTGACCCCGGATTAATTGCCAATATTCGTTTCATAATCAACCTCCTCAAGTAATAAGCATTTAAATTTGAATCCTCACTTTTCATATTAATAGATTACTGTTTTACGAAGTCTGTGATTTTTTTCTCTTTGCAACAGTCAAAATTAATCCAAGCGCTATGGACAACATAGCTGCAGCAAGGACACGATACTCACTGGGCAGCAAGAAAGTCAAAGTATGGGCAGGAATCCAAAATATAGGAATAGTTTTTACGATGACAAATGTCACAAAACTTGCTGTGTCAATATTTTGTACAACCTTAGTCAAGGAGAGATCCTTCACACCTTTATGGCGCATGTCCAGATATGTATCTGAAATTCGATGTGCATACATAAAGGTAGGCCCAAATGTTGCATTCATCAAAGCCGCCGTAAAAAAGGCAAACGCAATATTCATGCCCTCAAACGGCAAAATACCAATCTTTTGAAGATTTTCAACCCCTGTGGCATATATTGTAAAAATCATGGTAAGCAACATTCCGATGAATCCCCAAATCACAACACGAGTAATAAAATAGCATGGGAACACCCATTCACCATTCCCTACACGTATTGCCAACAATTCACCCATTGTCGCTAAGATTGAAAATTTCACAAATCCACCAATTAACTTATGTGTTTCTGTAAAAGCAATAAAAGCCTCACGAATACCAGGCACAACTAGCATAATGCAGAACCCTAAGAATAGTCCTCCCCAAATAAAATCGCCTTTTTTCATTATATTTCTCCTAAAATAATATTTCATTTTTAAAATTAATTAAAATTGTAACCTCAACATTTGTACACAATATTTTTGCAAAACTTCAAATTAACTAACAATAGCAAGAATTTCTAATACAAAAAATTGTACTAGTAAATATAGTCAGTTATATTTAAATGTAAATTTTACTTTCCACGGAATTATACGCATTTTCTGTAGGAGTTATTCCAAGGTCTTCCGCTTCTTTCAGATTATTTTTAGTAATTTCAG
>JBGUET010000132.1:0-6678 GCA_041821225.1 Sedimentibacter sp. | reverse complement strand
GCCATTATTCTTTTAGTGTAATTTTTTAAATTTTCAACAGCTTCTAGCTTGTTTTTTAATAATTTTTCCATTAAATCACCTTATTTTTTCTCCGTTTTTGCTATCTTATCTGCTTCTAACCAAGTATTTCTTAAATCTTTTATCAGTGGCAATATATTGTCTATATTGCTTGTTGATTTCATTGATGAAGCCAATATTATTTCCTTATTAAAAAACATATATAATTCTCTTAAGTCCTGAGATAATTTGTATTTATCATCTAAAGTAACTATGAGGTAATTGAAAATCTTTCTGCATTTTTCTAGATTAACTTTTGCATTTTCAAAATCTTTATTTTCCATTAATATTTTGCTGTAATTTAATTTTTTTATTGCTTCATCATACAAAAGTACAAGTAGTTCACCTTTTGTCATTGTGTTTATTGAATTATTTTTGTACTGCTCAAATGGATTTAACATTTTTTCTCCCTCTCTATCCTAACATATCTGTAAACCACGAACTTTGAGTGTTTAAAGTGCTCAAGGCTGTCTCCATAGCAGTAAATTTGCTCCAGTATCTTTCTCTCTCATCTTCCATATCATCTCTTAGCTCTTCCATTTTATCGTCATATTCATCAATTCTAGTTGAAATATAGTTTTGGTCAGATGTAAGACCTCCA
Organism: Sedimentibacter sp.; assembly: GCA_041821225.1. Lineage (GTDB taxonomy): Bacteria > Bacillota > Clostridia > Tissierellales > Sedimentibacteraceae > Sedimentibacter. Next base: position 6,020 of record JBGUET010000132.1, on the reverse strand, counting down.
TCTATTCCCGCTTCGTCAATAAGGTATCCAGTTGTGCCGTGGGTTCCAACATTTGCTAATAAAATTGCTTTCAACTGAACAGCTAAACCTGATTTAGAAGCACTGCTAGCATCTGATGCTGAGTATGAAAATAAATTTGCTATTTCATCAGGGTTTTCCAATAATTTTTCTTTAAATTTTGCTTCATCAAGCACTAGCTTTCCGCTAGTATCATAGCTAGCAGATGCAACTCCAATACTTGATAATGTAAGACTGCTCCCTGAAGTTATGCTTGACATGGCTTCTCTCATATTGCTAAGTACTGAATTCATTTTACTGTCACCAAACAGTATTCCTAGCCTTGCTTGTGCTTCCCATTCCTGTATTTCATCTGTTTCCATTTCATCTTCCTGGTCAGGAGTTAATGGGGCATAGTCACTATCTGGTTTTTCACTAGTCTTTGTGCTTATTAAACTTATGATTTCGTTGTAAGAATCAATAAATTCCTTGAATTTTTCAACAATTTCATCTGCATTGTTAGTAACGTTGAATGTTATGGGTGTATCTGTTGTTTCAAGACCTGCCGCTTTTTTATTTAATTCAATATTCATTTCATCAATTGTAAAGCTAGCAGTGCTACGTACAACTGTATTTTGTACTCCATTTAATGTATATGTCATTTCCGTGTCAGTACCTAGATTAACGCTGTAATCAACTCCCGCTGTGCCAAATATGGCCTTAGCCAGCGTATTATCACCTGAAGCAATGGTTACTCCTTTATGAGAACCTGTCTCTGTTGCCTTAACTGTAAATGAATCTGTTGTGGATGAATAGTACACACTCACCCCTGCTTCAGTGTTACTGTTTATTTTACTAATAATATCAGCAACAGTCATAGTGCTTTCAATTTCTATATCTACATCATTTATATTTATAATATATCCTTCTTCGCCACTTGAAAGTGTGGTTGTAGCAACATCACCTATTCCTTCAATTCCTGATTGTGCAATCGTTCTTGTTTTATTTACCCTGTTGTAGTCTCCCATTTCTATGCCTGTAAGATTGCTTAAATCCTTGCTAATAGAACTTATTCCCAATATATTAGTATCACCAGTTGCTGAGAATTTAAGTTGATTTATACCATTGCCATCCTCGTCGATTAAATCCACAACAATTTTTCCAGCTCCGTATGCTTTTCCTAATTCTTCATTCAAATAATTTTTCAACGTTGTAGAATCAGTTATAGTACTATCTAGGCTTATTTTTTTCTGAACACCGTTGAAATCAAAGGTTATATACGAAGCTTCATCTTGCAGTACTGATATTGCATCCTTTGTTAAATTTGCTGAATCTATAGCGCTTGCAGATACTGCATCATCCCCAACCTTCATGCTTAAATTATCTAAAATGGCAGTGCTTGCAGCTGTTAACTTTGCCGAACCTGTTTCGAAAACAATTTGATTGCTAGCATCCACTTTATATTTTAATCCACTGTTATCCTCGTTACCTGAAATGGTTGCAAGTTGTTTATTAAGTTGAGTTACAACTTCATCAATGGTAACTGCGTCATCTCCATTTCCAAATCCTTTGTCTATTGTTAAATTATATGATTGACTATTATATTCAATAGTCATGGTAGCTCCTGCTAAAGTTGATGTGTTAGCAGCTATTTCTTCAGATTCAAATGCACCACTTGTGACTTTTTTACTTGATGCAAAATTTGCACTTGATGCAACGCTTACTATGCTATCGATTGAAAAATTTTCGATATTATCCGCTTTACCTGTTATATTTACGTAACTTGAAGATGGTTCATATGTGTATGATTCAAAAAATTTTGAACTGAGCACGTTAGTATTAGAGCCTGATGAATAAGAGAAATATTTGTCACTAAATGACAAAAGCTTTGTGCTTATTTCCCTGTAAGCATCCTGTCTATATACAAGCTTTTGCTGTGCTTGATAGTTTTTATTGATTTTTGATTTGGTGCCTGCTAGCATTTGAGTGACTAAATCATCAGTATCCAAACCAGATACAAGCCCTCCGTAGCCTTTGCTTGTTGTAGAACCATATATGCTTGTAGATAATATTGACATATTTTCCCCTTTCTCTTTTCCAAAATTAAATAACAACGTTAATTGTTTTTATAAATAATCTATAGTTTTTTATTTAAATATCTAATTAAAATGCCTGCTATATTTTCTAATGATGCTTGTATTGTAACTGCACCCATTTTGTATGCAATCATTGGCATACCATAAACCACAGATGATTTCTCATCTTGGCCTATTGTATAAGCCCCTTTTTCTTTCATATTTAAAAGACCCTCTGCACCATCTTTTCCCATTCCTGTAAGAATGATTCCCACTGAATTCTTACCTGCAATTTCTGACACAGAATTAAACAACGCATCAACGGAAGGACAATGACCGCTTACTTTTTCACCAGCCCTGCATGTTACGAAATAACCTTTTTCGTCCTTTGACAGCTTCATGTGTTTATCACCTGGAGCAATTAACGCTATTCCTTCTACTAATCGTTCCCCGTCTAAGGCCTCATGAACGTCCAAATCGCACGCTTTGTTTAATCTTTCTGCATACATTTTGGTAAACTCCACCGGCATGTGCTGTGTAACCAATATTGGCGGAATATCTATGGGAAGTTCCTTAAGTATTTTAAGTATTGCCTCTGTTCCACCTGTGGAGGCACCAATAGCTATAATTTTCGTATTTGAATTTTTCTCTCTATTTTTTATTGTTTCTATCTTCATAGCATCACTGGTTCTTCCTTAATACTCAATAATTTTTGTAAACTCTATCATTATAAATTAGTTTTGCTATTCTCACATATTTCCTTTTTATATATTGCTGGTTTAATATATGTAAATTTGGATTGGTTTTTATGTATTGTTTCCGAATGTCCAATCATTAAATATCCCTGCAACTTTGTTGCATCATATAATTTATTAATAACATTTATTTTCGTTTCACTATTAAAGTATATCATAACATTCCTGCAAAATATAATGTCATATTTATTTTTTTCAACTATTGGATTCATTAAGTTGAAAATTTTAAATATCACTTGTTTTTTTATTTCTAAGGCCACTTGATATTTATTATCCTTTGTTTTCTCAAGGTATTTTTTCCTGTAGGATTCAGGGAGCTTCGTTAAACTATCTTCTGAATATATTCCTTCACGAGCTTTATCAAGCACATTTTCAGATATATCTGTAGCAAGAATTCGAATATTCCAATTAGCTTTATTCAATTTAAAATAATCGCTTAATATCATAGCCAAAGTATATGGTTCTTCCCCTGATGAGCAACCAGCGCTCCATATGTTTAATATTTTAGTTTTGTTATTCTTTTCTTCATATGGCAAAATCACTTCTTTAAAAAAGTTAAAGTGATTTTCTTCTCTGTAAAAATACGTGTAATTTGTTGTAAGCTTATTGATTATTGAAGTAATCTCTTCTTTGTTGTTTCGCTTTACGCTTTCTAAATACTGGCTAAAGTCTTTCATGCCTTTTCGCTCAATTAAATTTGATAGCCTTCCTTCTATTAACACTCTTTTTTTGGAAAGGTCTATGCCATAATTTTTATTCATATAATTTACGAATTCTATAAATTCATTGTCCGTTAGTTTTAACATATTTACATGCTTTCTATAAGATTTTCAACGTCTAAAATAAGATTTATACTGCCGTTTCCCAATATGGTACATCCTGAAATTCCAGATTGTTTGAGGTTGTATTTTGTTAGTATTGATGGCATGGGCTTAACAACTACCTGCTGTTCTCCAACTATTTTATCAACAAACAAGCAAACACTTCTATCCCCTGATTCAACAATCATCAATATGCCTTCTTCAATATTAGTTTTGTTTGTATCTATGTTGAATATTTCATGAATTCTTAAAATAGGATAGCATTTATCCCTTACTAATATCATTTCCTTGCCATCAGTATTATGAATTACTTTGTCTTCAGTAGTTATAAATGATTGTTGAATGTTCTTTATTGGTATGATAAATTCTGAATTGCCAACAATTATTTGCATACCTAAAACAATTGTAAGCGTTAGTGGAATTTTAAATGTTACAACAGTTCCTACATCTTCCTTACTGTCTAAAATAACATTTCCGCCAACTTTTTCAACGTTGAATTTAACCACATCCATTCCTACACCTCTCCCTGAATACTCAGTGACAGCTTCATTTGTTGAAAATCCAGGAAGCATAAGAAACTGAAATATTTCTCTTGAGGTATATTCACTTTCAGGCTTTTTTAATAAATCTTTTGTTTTGGCTTTTGCTAATATTCTTTTAGATTCAAATCCCTTTCCGTCATCTTCTACGGTTATGTGTATTTCTCCACCTACATTTGAAGCTGAAAGTTTAATTGTACCTTTCTGACTTTTACCTTTATTTATTCTATCTTCTGTTGATTCTATGCCATGGTCCATAGAATTTCTAACAAGGTGCATTATAGGGTCGGAAATACCATCAACTATTGTTTTGTCAATTTCAGTTTCCTCTCCTGACAAAACCAACTCTACATCCTTGTTTAATTCCTTTCCCATGTCTCTCACTATTCTTTTCATTTTTTGAAAAATACCGGCTACAGGTACCATTCTAAGAGACATAACTATGTCTTGAAGCTCATCAGTGAGTTTTCTCATATGTCTTGTGGCTTTTGCAAAGCTTTCTAATTCTAGTTTATTTATTTCATCATTAGCAGCTATCATAGATTCTGCTATAACCAGTTCACCCACAATATTTAGCAGGCTGTCAAGTTTTGAAAGATTCACATTTATTAAATTTTGCTTGCTGTGTTTTGTTGAGTTTTCTGTTTTAACGTTCTGTGTATTTAAACTGCCTGTCAAGTTTTCAGCATCTTTATTTTCTTGGCTATTCTCACTGTTGTATTCTGTTACTGTATAATTTTTTACATTTAGTGCTTCCTTTACAACCCTAATGGTTGGGTCTAGAAATTCTTTTTTATTTAAATAAACGAAAAAACCTTCTTTTACTATTTCCTGTGCTGTTTCGCTTATACTATCAACATTTTCAGGTTTATATGTAAACTTAATTCCATTTTCATTTAATTGATTAACAATTAGGAAGGCCCTTAAATTCTCCATTCCTATGTCATCATCAAAAATTATTTTAATTTCATACTTTTCATCTGAATTTTCATTATTTGTTTTACTTGCAACTTCATTTGTTATAGCGCATTGATTTTTGTCACAAGCAACCTGATTATCTTCTATAACATCACCTGATATAATTTGCAAAAATCCATGAATTTCTTCTACAAAAACCTCTAAATTTTCTTCAAGAGGTTTCCCTTCTTCAATTTTAGATATTTCTACCTTAATAAAATCCGTAAACTTAAATACCATGTTTACAAGCTCTTCATTGAATTTTTCATTGATTCCATTTTCTCTTATAAAGTAAAACAAATCCTCTACTTTATGAGATATTGTGGTGATGCTGTCAAATTGCATCATAGCGGATGAACCTTTTATAGTGTGCATTAACCTAAATATTTCATCTATACATTCCTTATCAAATGCTTGCTCATTTTCTGCTTTAAGTAAAATTTCATCTAACTGTTCTAGCAATGAATTCGCTTCAAAAAGATACATGTCTAGTATAGAATCAAAATTATCATCCATGTTCAGCTCTCCCCATCTCTTATCTATCTCTTTTTTTATATCGTCAATTTATATAAAATATTAAGCCTTTTAATGACTTTTTTACATCATTACTTTAAAATACTTATTTAAATATTAAAAATGCCGATATATAAATAGCAAATACTTTTATTTTTTGGTATAATAATATTATTAATATTTGAAGTTATACAATACAGGAGACAATATGTTGGATAATAATATAAATATAAAATCAACCACCCAAACAACTGACAGTAACATTAACAAGCCTAAATTAAAAACAGAGCAAGTTTCGATTATTGATGTTGTTGATCCAAGCAAGGTTACAAAACCAACAAAACAAGATCCTAGCAATCAAAC
>JBGUET010000131.1:0-6682 GCA_041821225.1 Sedimentibacter sp. | reverse complement strand
TTATGTAAAAATCAAGAAAATAAAAAATAACAAAATCAATAGCAAAGCTACGATAATGTTATCTTAGAAAAATTTATATTTATTTTTCTGTTTCTTTTATAGCATCTTTTCTTGAAAGTTTTATTTTGCCTTGTGGATCAATTTCTAATACTTTTACAAGTATTTCGTCACCGATATTTAACACATCTTCAACTTTAGCAACTCTCTTATCAGAAATTTGTGATATGTGAAGAAGTCCATCTTTGTTGTCAGTAAGTTCTACAAATGCACCAAATGTAGTTATTCTTACAACTTTTCCAAGTATGATTTCTCCAACTTCCATTTCTTTAACGATACCTTCAATTATTTTCTTTGCTTTATAAGCACTTTCAACATTTTCTGCTGCTATTAAAACAGTACCATCATCTTCAATATCAATTTTTACTCCAGTTTCTTCAATAATCTTATTGATAACTTTTCCACCTGCACCAATTACATCTCTAATTTTATCAGGTTTAATTGTCATTTTGATTATCTTTGGAGCGTATTTACATACTTCTTCTCTAGGTTTATCAATACAAGCTAGCATTTTATCAAGAATGAATAGTCTTCCTACAAGTGCCTTGTCTAAAGCATTTGTCAATACTTGTTTACCTATTCCATGAACTTTCATATCCATTTGAATAGCAGTAATTCCTTCTTTTGTTCCAGCAACTTTGAAGTCCATGTCTCCAAGGAAATCTTCCATACCTTGAATATCAGTAAGAACAACAACATTGTCGCCTTCTTTTATTAATCCCATTGCGCAACCAGCAACTGGAGCTTTTATAGGTACACCTGCATCCATTAGTGACATTGTACTGCCACATACACTTGCCTGAGATGTTGAACCGTTTGAACTTAATACTTCAGAAACAAGTCTTATTGTATATGGGAATTCATCAATACTTGGCAGAACAGGCACTAATGCTCTTTCAGCCAATGCTCCATGACCTATTTCTCTTCTTCCTGGTCCTCTTGATGGTCTTGTTTCTCCAACAGAATAAGAAGGGAAATTGTAGTGATGCATGTATCTTTTAGAAGTTTCTTCAGATATTCCATCGATTGTTTGCTCATCGCTGGAAACTCCAAGTGTAGTAATTGTAAGAACTTGAGTCTGACCTCTTTTGAACAATCCAGAACCATGAGTTCTTGGTAAAAGTCCAACTTCACATGTAATTTTTCTTATTTCATCAATTGTTCTATTATCAGGTCTTATACCTCTTACAAGAATATTTTCTCTTACTTTTTCTTTTACTATTTTGTAAAGAGCATCTTCAATATCTGCACCTTTGTCTGGATATTTTTCTAAGAATGTTTCTTTTACTGTTTTTTTAAAATTATCTATTTTTTCTTGTCTTTCAAGTTTATCAGCGACTAAAATAACATCATTAATAATAGGAGAAGCAAATTCTCTTATTTCTTTTTCTAAATTTTCATCACAGACAAAAGTAATAAAAGTAGATTTTTCTTTTCCTGATTCTTTTTTAATCTCTTCAATGAAATCACAGATTTTTTTAATTTCATCATGTGCTAGCAATATAGCTTCAAGCATTTTGGCTTCTTTTATTTCATTAGCTCCTGCTTCAACCATCATTACCGCATCTTTTGTTCCAGATACAGTCAAGTCTAAATCTGATATTTCTCTTTCTTTGCTGTTTGGATTTACAATAAACTTATCATTTATCAATCCAACATTTACAGCACCAGTTGGTCCATCAAATGGTATGTCTGATATAGTAAGTGCAATAGATGAACCTATCATGCCAGCTATTTCAGGGGAACAATCTTGATCAACAGACAAAACAGTTACAATAACTGTCACGTCATTTCTGAATCCCTTTGGAAACAAAGGTCTAAGCGGTCTGTCTATTAAACGTGATGTAAGTATCGCCTTTTCACTTGGTCTTCCTTCTCTTTTAATAAATCCACCAGGAATTTTTCCTACTGAGTAAAGTTTTTCCTCGTAATCAACACTCAAAGGGAAAAAATCCATGCCTATTCTTGGCTCTTTAGATGCTGCTACATTTGCCATTATAACTGTATCGCCATATTGTACTATACAAGAACCATTTGTAAGTTCTGCAATTTTTCCTACAGTAACTTTTAATTCTCTTCCAGCAAGCATATATTTAAATATTTTCTCTTCCATTAGTACCTCCTTTTAGATATCTTATTTCTTTAGTTTAATCTACATACCATTTTTCTTTCCTTTGGTGGGAAAAAAAGTGTTAGAACATAGTGCAGTTTCATTCACCAATTTATTAGTTCACTAACGTTCACATAAATTTGGTGGACATAAACAATAGAGCGGGGTATCCCCGCTCCTTAAATTATCTTCTTAATCCTAATCTTGCAATAATAGTTCTGTATCTTTCGATATCATTATCTTTTAAGTACTTAAGAAAACCTCTTCTTTGTCCAACCATTTGTAAAAGACCTCTTCTTGAGTGATGATCTTTTTTATTATCTTTTAAATGTTCTGTAAGATTGTTGATTCTAAATGTCAACAATGCGATTTGAACTTCAGAAGAACCTGTGTCCTTCTCATTAATTCTGTATTGCTCAATAATTTGCGTTTTTTGTTCCTTAGTCATTTTAAAACCTCCATGAATATATTATTTTTTTCACCAAAATCCAAGCAATACGTTGAGGTTTCGTAAAACTTAGGTTATGGAAACACATTAGATTCTACCATACTACTTTATCTTTGTAAATATAAATTTAATAATAGTTCTAATATTTTATACATATTTATCTAAAAAAACAATATCTTTGTTTTTTTCTATTATTTTATCAAAAGTTAAAACTGAACCTGTCTTATTGGTAATTATGGTTAAAACTACTTTTTTATCTCCAACCATAACACTGTATTTGCCATCAGAAGGTACAATAATACTACTTTTATTATTTACAAAACCAATATTTTTATTATAATCCATCTTAATTCCTTCATGAAACAATGTGTAATTATCTACTAACAACAAGTTTGCTTCATGTATTTTACCATTTTTCAACAGGCTGCGGATCAATGTGCTGCTTACTGCAACTCCATTGCATTTTACAGGGTAAATTTCTTCAACATAGTAACCGTATTTTTCTTCAAATGATTTAAGCGTTCCTATATTTCCTTCAGCCTTGTATCCAAAAGAAAAATTAAATCCTACTACAATATTTTTTGCATTATATTTATCAATAAGAATTTCCTTAATAAATTGTTCTGGAGAATACTTAGACACCACTTCGTCAAGCTGGATTTCTACCACATCAGTTACATTGTAGGATTTTAATATTTCTAGCTTAGTATTTTGATTGTTTATGTATTTAATATTGAAAGATGATTTTTTTAACTCTTTTTTTATGTATTTAAATGTAATTATTATGCTATCTTGATTAGTTTCATGGCTTAGTTCAATCATCCTTCTTATTAAAATGTCATGTCCTATGTGAATGCCATCAAAATTACCGATTGCAACACATGATTCTCTATTATTTTTCATTGATTCACCTATAACTTCTACATTAGTAATTTTTCTACTTTTATAGTATTTTCATGTACAATTTTCCCAATACCCACAAGTTGATTTCTACAATATATATAAAACTTTTCACTAGCTAGTACACTTGTATCAGCATATACTTCATTACCAACTATAAGTTTTTCATAATAAAGTTCATTAACATCAATTCTCTCTAAAGGATAAATTTCATCCACTGGAATAAGACATTCTTCCAATCTATTGTTGTCATACATAAATTGGAGTTCTTTAAGTGTTATTGAATTTTCAATACAGAGACCCTTAGCTTCTGTTCTAACCAAAATACCCATGTGCCCGAATGTACCAAGACGCATACCAATATCATTGCAAAGAGTTCTCATGTATGTACCTTTAGAGCACTTTATTCTTAAAAGTATTTTTGTTCCTTTAAAATTCAACAATTCGATTTCTTTAATATCTATAGGCTTGCCTGGTTTCTCTACAATGATATTTTGCCTTGCATATTCATAAAGTTTCTTACCGTTAAGTTTTACTGCTGAATATGCTGGTGGAATTTGAAGCTGTTCACCTTTAAAATCATTTAAAACAGCTGTAACCTCTTCATAATTAACATTAACCAAGTCTGTCTTCTCAACAACTTTACCATAACTATCTTGTGTGTCAGTGCTTTGTCCTAAAATTAATTCACAAATGTACTCTTTGTTTCCATTCATTAAATATTCGCTAAGTTTTGTTCCTTTTCCTACACATATAACTAATACACCAGCTACATTAGGGTCAAGTGTACCTGCATGGCCTACTTTTTTCATGTTTAAAATTTTTCTAACAGAACTAACAACATCGTGAGATGTCATCCCCGTAGGTTTTAAAATATTTAATATTCCGTTCATTATTCTCCAAAATATTCTTTAAAATTATTTACTAATATCTTTTTAGCATTTTCGATTGTTTCATTAAGTTCGAATCCAGCAGCCTTAACATGGCCACCACCGCCAAATTTAACAGATACTGCTGCCACATCTATATCGTTCTTTGACCTTAAACTCACTTTTGTACTTTTATCTTTTGCTTCTTTTAAAACGCAGGAAACTTCAACTTCTTTAATTTCCCTTATAAATTCAACCACTCCATCTACATCGCCCATTTTTATATCATTTTTATTAAGAATTTCTTGAGTAATTGTAGTTATTCCAAATTTATTGTCATAATATAGTTCAATATTGCTTATGCATTCAATGTATGCCTTAACGACATTAGAAGGCTTAGAATTGTACAATATATTGTCAATTTCTGCAACATCAACGCCTATGTCAATAAGTTCAGCTGCTATTTGGTGTGTGTGACTGCTTGTCTTTGAATAACTGAATTTTCCTGTATCAGTTACTATGGCAATATATATGTTAGTAGCTATTTCTTTAGTAATTTCCATATCTGTAGTTCTCATTACATCAAATAATAATTCTCCAGTTGAGCTTGCCATTGAGTCAATAATATTTATATCTGCAAAGTTGTCATTTGTTATATGGTGATCAATACACACTGATTTTTTAGCATGATTGACAATATCATTAAATCTTCCAAGTCTCTCTGCATCACTGCAGTCAAGAATAAAAAGAACATCAAATTCAGAACCATCATATTCTTGAGATATTATTCCTTCTTTTACAAAATGTTTATAATTAAAAGGTATTGATCCGTCAATTAGCACTGTGATTTTTTTATTCAATGGTTTTAGAAATCCATATAGGGCCATCACTGACCCTATACAATCTCCATCAGGTGCTTTGTGTCCTGAGATGCAGATATGATCTGAATTATTTATTATATTAAATATTTCTTTCACATCATTCATCTTCAGAGTCATCTTCTACCTTCCTGCTTGCTTCTTCCCTTATAACCTTGTTAATAAGACTGCTCATGTACATACCCTTTTCAATTGAGTTATCTTGTTCAAATATTAATTCAGGAGTCAATCGCAATTTTATATTTTTACCAACTTCTCTTCTTATAAATCCTTTTGCACTTTGCAATGCTTCTAGAGTTGGCTTTATGTCTCCATAAACAGAAATGTAAACTTTAGCATATTTCAAATCCTCTGTAACATGAACATCTGTAACACTCATTAGTTCAGATATTCTAGGGTCCTTAACTTCATTTCTGATTATTTCAGATATAACTCTTTGCATTTCACCTGACAATCTATCATTTCTTCTATTTGCCATGTTATACCTTCTTTCTTTTTTAATCCACTATCTCTTAATTTCTTCCATGATGTAAGCTTCCAATGAATCGCCTTCTTTTAAGTCATTGTATTTTTCTATGCCGATTCCGCCTTCATAGTTTGAATTCAATTCAGATACATCATCTTTAAACCTTTTTAATGAAGTTATAGTTCCATCATGAATAACTATATCATTCCTTAAAACTCTGATTTTTGATTTTCTAGTTATTTTGCCACTAGTTACATAAATACCAGCTACTACGCCAATATTAGGAACTTTAAACGTCTGACGAACATCTGCTCTTCCAAGAACAACTTCTTTATAAATTGGTGCTAACATGCCCTTAACAGCTTGTTGAATGTCTTCAATGGCTTTATATATTATATTGTAAGTACGTATATCAACATTTTCCTTTTTTGCAAGTTCCATAGCTGCAATAGAAGGTCTTACATTAAAACCAATTACAATAGCATTAGATGCTGAAGCAAGCATTACGTCATTTTCATTAATTCCGCCAACTCCACCGTGTATTGGGTTTACTTTAACTTCTTCCATGCTTAATTTCAAAAGAGATTGTTTAACAGCTTCAATTGAACCACTAACATCTGCTTTTATAATTATGTTTAAATCTTTAACTTCACCATTTTGAATTCTTTCAAATAAGTCTTCTAGTGATACTTTTGATGTAGAATTCATATTTTCATTATGTCTTTTATCTTTTCTTTTTTCAGCAATGTTTTTAGCATCTTTTTCATTTTCCATTGCAACTAAAGTATCTCCAGCATGAGGAGTTTCAGATAATCCAATTATTTCTACTGGTACTGATGGACCAGCTTGATTAATTTTTTTACCTTTACTATTAAACATAGCTCTTACTTTACCATATGAACTTCCAACAAGAACAACATCACCTTTTTTCAATGTACCTTTTTGAATTAAAAC
>JBGUET010000130.1:0-6695 GCA_041821225.1 Sedimentibacter sp. | reverse complement strand
CGTTAAGTTTAATAAAGTCAAAATCTGCAAGAAATTAGAAAGGGGGAAATTGACTTGGAACAAGTGATTAATGTTAAAAATAATTTGAAACGGAGAAAAACGAAATCTCTTATTTTGAAGATTTCCGTGTGGTTATGTGGAATATTGACAGTAGGAATATTAATATGTATACTATTATTTATACTAATAAGAGGAATTCCAAATATTAATTTACAATTTTTATTTGGTGAATACAATTCGGATTCATTATCGGCCTTTTCATCAATAGTGGCAACACTGGAGATGATTGTCATATCTCTTGTGATAGCAGTTCCCATAGGTGTATTCTGCTCAATATATATTACGGAATATGCTAAAAGGGGAAACAAGGCAGTAAAGATTATAAAAATTGCTGTTGATACTTTAGCAGGAATACCTTCTATTGTTTATGGTCTGTTTGGTATGATATTTTTTGTTACCATGCTGGGCTTGAGGGCATCAATGATATCAGGCATAGGAACAATTTCTATTATGATATTGCCTGTAATAATAAGTTCTTCGGAAGAAGCTATAAAAGCAGTTCCGGATATGTACCGAGAAGGAAGCCTTGGCCTAGGGGCCACAAGACTCCGAACAGTATTTTCAATAGTCTTGCCAACTGCAATGCCAGGTATACTTTCTGGGGTTATTTTAGCTATAGGACGCATAGTTGGAGAAACTGCTGCATTAATATTTACAAGTGGAACAAATGTAATGAAAAACCCTACACTTGATTTATTTGCATCACAAAGAACGTTGGCAATACACATGTATATGCTGGCAAGTGAAGGCTTGCCACATTCAAAAGATATGGCTTTTGCAACTGGTGCAATTCTAATACTAATAGTATTTGTAGTGAATTTTATGGCAACAAAATTTGCAGGCAAATTGGGGAGATTGAATGATGGTAAATAATGATAAAATAAAAATAGAAAATGTCAATTTGTTTTACGGAGAATTTCAAGCTCTTCATAATGTAAATATGACTGTAAAAGAAAATGAAATAACTGCATTTATTGGACCTTCAGGTTGCGGAAAATCAACTTTATTGAAATCATTAAACAGGATGAATGATTTAGTAGAAGGGGTTAAAATTACTGGTAAAATACTACTTGATGACGTTGATATATATAAGGATATGGATGCAACGGTGCTTAGAAAAAGAGTTGGAATGGTTTTTCAAAAGCCAAACCCGTTTCCTATGAGTATTTATGAAAATGTTGCGTATGGTCCTAAAACTCATGGAGTAAAACAAAAGTCAAAACTAGATGAAGTCGTTGAACAAAGCCTTCGCTCCGCTGCTATGTGGGATGAGGTTAAGGACAGACTTAAGAAAAGCGCTATGGGTTTGTCTGGTGGACAACAGCAAAGGCTATGCATTGCAAGGGCTTTTTCGGTTAACCCTGAAGTGATTTTGCTTGATGAACCAACTTCAGCCCTAGACCCTATTTCAACTATGAAAATAGAGGACTTGTTAGTTGAAATTAAAAACAACTACACAATAATTATCGTAACTCACAATATGCAGCAAGCTACAAGGATTTCCGATAAAACAGCGTTCTTCCTACACGGAGAAGTTGTTGAATTTAATAAAACAGAAAGTTTGTTTTCTATGCCTAAAAACAAGAAAACAGAAGATTATATAACTGGAAGATTCGGTTAATATGCCAATAATTATAAACATGGAGGTACTATTATGAGAAACAAATTTGATAATGAACTTGAAGGATTAAATCTTGAATTGATAAAAATGGGAGGTTTAATAGAGAATGCAATTGAATTAAGTGCAAAAGCATTGATAAATCAAGATTTGACACATGTAAAAAGAGTAAATGAACTAGAAATTGAAATTGATGATATGGAAAAAACAATTGAAAGCCATTGCTTGAGACTCTTGTTGCAACAGCAGCCTGTAGCATCAGATTTGAGGCTTATAAGCACTGCCTTAAAAATGATAACTGACATGGAAAGAATAGGCGACAACGCAGAAGATATAGCAGAGATTGCGAGATTTTTAGTTGATGAACAGTACATTAAGGATCTTGTACACATACCTCAAATGGCAGAAGCAACCATAAGCATGGTTAATAAGAGTGTAGATGCTTTTGTGAATAAAGATTTAATACTAGCAGAAGAAGTTTGCAATGCAGATGATGTTGTGGATAATTTATTTCAAATTGTAAAAAAAGAATTAATTGAAAAAATTCAGGAAAATGCAGAAAACGGAGAACAAGCAATAGACCTCCTTATGATAGCGAAGTATTTTGAAAGAATAGGAGATCATGCTGAAAATATAGCGGAGTGGGTTATATTTTCTATAACTGGGGAACATAAACTAAAAATGGAGAGAGTATGAAGCTAGTATATTGCATAGAAGATGATTCGGGAATTAGAGAATTAATAACATTGGCCTTAAGCACTGCGGATTTTAATGTTGTTGGATTTGAAGAAGCAGAAGGCTTTTACACTGAAATTAAAAATACGATTCCAGACTTGATTATTTTAGACTTAATGCTACCCAAGAAAGATGGAATGACTATTTTAAAGGAGCTTAAAAACCAGTCCATTTACAAGGATATACCTGTTATAATTCTCACAGCGAAATCTATGGAATTAGATAAAGTAAAGGGTTTAGAGTCTGGGGCTGACGATTTTATTACAAAACCATTTGGAGTATTAGAACTTCTAGCAAGGGTAAAGGCCGTTTTGAGACGCTCAGGAAAGAAAGTACCTGAAGACAACATAATAGAACATGAGGGACTTGTTTTAGAGTACAATAAACGTACTCTTAGTTACTATAAAAATCCAATATCGTTGACATATAAAGAATTCGAGTTATTGCATTATTTAATGCTAAATAAAGGCTTAGTACTTTCTAGGGATAGAATTCTCCAAGAAATATGGGGATATGATTATGAAGGGGAAACAAGAACAGTGGACATGCATATTAAAACCATAAGGCAAAAATTAGATTTGGCAGGATGTCCTAGTTTTATTTCAACTGTAAGGAGTGCTGGGTATAAATTAGAGGAGAAAATGGATGTATGAAAAAAAGGTTGTTTTTAATAATAATGCTTATATCAATAATCACTTCTGCTGTAGCTTTCACGTTGTCATCCACAATTTATTATGAATTTTACGTTAAAGATGCTAAAGGACAGCTTAAAACAATAGCAGAAATGGCAGCTGATTATGGAAATTGGAAAGACAATGATTCAATGAAATTATCTGTTAATAATATTTTAGAAATGGTAGATTATAGTTTGCGCTTTACTATTGTAGAGAAAAGCGGTGAGGTTATATATGATAATTGGGCAGACTATGAAACTTTGGAAAGTCACAAAGACAGACCAGAGGTTTTAGGAGCTTTTGAAAGAGATTATGGGGACGATACAAGATATTCAAACACTATTTCATCTGATATGTATTATTACGCCGTGAAATTAAATGATAATGAAGTCTTGCGATTATCAAGAGAAATAAACAGCATCAATGCTGTTTTTGCCAGTATCATTCCTTTGCTTGCAGTTTTTTTTATATTGCTTTTGATAATTGGTTATGTAACAGCCAATACTTTTACAAAAAAAATATTAAAACCTGTGGATGAAATGACAAAAAATCTTGATGATATGCTAGAGGGTGAAGAAAAGGCTGATATTAAAATTTACGATGAATTTCAACCTTTGTCATACAAAATCAAGGAACAAAAATCTAGAATAAATGAGTATATAAGCGAACTTAAGTATGAAAGAGATACAATTGGAATTATAACTGAAAATATGAAAGAAGGATTTATTCTTATAAATAAAGATAAGAATATTCTTTCTATAAACACAAGTGGAAAACGTATGATTAGGAATGATAAGTTCAATTTGAAAGCAAATAGAAATATCCTTGAACTTACGAGAAATTTAGAAATAATACAAAACATTGATAATGCAATTAGAGAAAATGTACATTTGATTTGTGATTTAGAAGTAGGCAACAACCATTACCGATATTATTTCAGTCCAGTTAAGGAAAAGAATCATATAGAAGTTACGGGCTTGTTAATTCTAATTGAAGATGTTACAATTCAAAAGAATGCTGAAATCATAAGAAGCGAGTTCTCTGCAAATGTATCCCATGAATTAAAAACACCTCTTACAACAATGATTGGTTTTGCAGAAATGATTAAAGAGGGTCTTATTACTGACATGGAAAGTATTAAAAAATATTGCGGCATGATAAACAAGGAAGGACTTAGGTTAATATCTTTAATTGAAGATATTATGAGGCTTTCAAGAATAGAAGAGAGAATAGATGCAGAAGATAATAGTATGATTGACATAAGAGAAATCGGTAAGGAAGTTGTGTGCTTACTTAAGCAAAAAGCTTATGATAACAAGGTTAAACTGGACTTTAAATCAGAGAGTTTTCTTATTAAAGCAAATAAAAATTATATGAGTGAACTTTTATATAACCTAGTGGACAACGGCATAAAATACAATAAAAAGGAAGGAAATGTCAGTTTAAATATTTTTATAGAAGAAGGATATATTAACATAGTTGTAAAGGATACGGGAGTAGGTATTTCAGAAGAATATCAAGATAGAATATTTGAGCGCTTTTATAGAGTTGATAAAAGCAGATCAAAGGAAACTGGTGGAACAGGCCTTGGACTTTCCATAGTTAAACATATAGCTGAGTTGTATGGTGGAAGTATAGACATAAAAAGCCAAGAAAATATTGGAACAGAAATCATTGTAAAATTTCATGAGAGCAGTTTGCAACAGGGTAATTAGAAAGTGAGGATTCTATGGATAAAATTATTAGAATTAATGCAAGAACAAAGGAAATAAAATATGAAAAAGCAAAAGATGAATATTTAAAAACAGGTGGAAGGGGGTTAATTGCGAAAATAATGCTTGCTGAAGTAAAGCCTGATTGTGAACCATTGGGAAGGGATAATAAACTTATTATAGCTAATGGATTACTAACAGGAACAAATGTATCAAGCGCAAGCAGAATAAGCATAGGAGCTAAAAGCCCATTAACTGGTGGAATTAAAGAAAGTAATGCTGGTGGAATATCTGCAATGTGGCTTGCTATGGCTGGAATAAAGGCAGTTATAATTGAAGATGTACCTGATGACGAAAAGTGGTACTATATTAAAGTTGACAAAGACACATGCACTTTTGAATCTGCAGATGAATATTTATCATTGGATACATATGAATACTGTGAAAAAATGCTTGAATTGTATCCAGATTGCGCCGTTACTTGCATTGGACCTGCTGGAGAAAAAATGTACAATATTGCAGGAATAGCAACTATGGATAAAGATAAAAAACCTAATAGGTACAGTGGAAGAGGCGGTCTTGGAGCGGTTATGGGCTCTAAAAAAATCAAAGGTATTGTCATTGCCAATAAAGGTTCAGTAGAAATTTCAAATAAAGAGAAATTTTCTAAGGCGTTGAAGGATTATACAGCTTTGGTTATGAATGCTCCTAGCAGTTTGAATTACAGAACTCTTGGCACAGCAGCTACATTAAGAATTACAAATGATTTAACTGGACTTCCTACTAGAAACTTTAGTGGTGAAAAATTTGAATTTGCGGAGGAAATTTCTGGTGAAAATCTCTTCGAATTAATAACAGAGCGTGGTGGAGAAGGTAAGACTTCACATGCTTGCATGCCTGGCTGCGTAATTCAGTGCTCAAATATTTTTCCTGACAAACAAGGAAAAACTGTTGTATCCCCTTTAGAATATGAAACTATTGGATTAATGGGTTCAAATCTAGGAATTGGTGATTTGGATGTTATTGCAAAACTAAATGCTTTATGTAATAGTCTTGGTATTGATACCATAGAGACTGGTGCAGCAATAGGAGTTTATATGGCAGCTGGAGAGGCTGAATTCGGAGATGGGGATGTAGCATTCAAGCTTATTGAAGAAATACAAAAAGGCACAAAATTAGGCAAGTTGCTAGGCTCTGGTGCAACAATTACTGGTAAAACCTTAGGCGTATCCCATGTTCCTGCAGTTAATGGTCAGGCAATGCCAGCCTACGATCCAAGGGCAATTAAAGGAATGGGTGTAACTTTTGCAACCACACCAATGGGAGCAGATCACACATATGGCCCTGTTATTAAAACTGATAAAAGTTGGATAGAAGCTTCAAAGGATTCTCAGTTATTAATGGCAATAATAGACAGTCTAGGCTTTTGTATGTTTGCAAGAGCTGCTGTTGCAAATAATATGCAATTGTTAGTTGATTTAGTAAATGGCCGTTTCAACTGGGGCTTAAACATGGAATGGCTTGAGAACATGGGTAAAGAGACCATAAAGGATGAATATAAGTTCAATGAACTTGCAGGATTTACTAAATCAAATTACCGAATGCCAGAAACTTTTACTAAAATAAAAATCAAAAGTTTGGATACTGCATTTGATGTTGATGAGGATGAATTGGATAAATTAAGAGGATGCTATGATTAAAATCATTGTAGCGGTTGAAGAAAATCAAGTTAATAGGTTTAATTACGAATATAAAAATATTACTTTAAGAGAAATGGTAGATGAATTAAAGATAGATACAACTAAAATTGGAGCAGTTCTAATGGATGGTGTTCCAAAAAAATTAAATGAAAAATTAATTGATGATACGGAAATTTATTTTCTTCCCATTCTTAGT
>JBGUET010000129.1:0-6739 GCA_041821225.1 Sedimentibacter sp. | reverse complement strand
TTTAAGATATTTACTAGTGAGAAAGGCAGAAAAGACAGGAGAAATTTTAATTAATTTAATTACAACAAGTCAAAGCTCATTAAATGAAAAAGAATTTGTTGATTCCATAGTAAATTTAAAATTAGAAGGTAAAGTTAAATGTATTGCCCACTCTATATTTGACGGTGTTGCAGATGTTGCTAGAGCAGATGAAATGAGAATTCTTTACGGAGAAGATAAAATAACAGAAGAACTTTTAGGACTTCATTTTAATATTTCTTCATTTTCATTTTTCCAAACAAACTCTTTAGGGGCAGAAAAACTTTATTCAATAGTGAGAGATTTTATTGGAACAACTGAAGACAAAGTAATATTTGACTTATATTCAGGAACTGGAACCATAGCACAGATATTGGCTTCATCTGCAAGAAAAGTAATAGGAATTGAACTAGTTGAAGAAGCAGTAGCAAAAGCCAATGAAAATGCAAAGTTGAACAATTTGGAGAATTGCACATTTATTACAGGTGATGTACTTAAAAAAATAGATGAATTAGAAGATAAGCCAGATATAATAGTTATAGACCCACCAAGAGAAGGCATACATCCAAAAGCAATTCAAAAAATAATAGATTATCAACCAGAAACTTTTATTTATATTTCATGCAAGCCAACATCACTGGCAAATGATTTGCCATGTTTCCTGTCTAATGGCTATAAAGTAGTAAAAGTCCAGACAGTAGACATGTTTCCTATGACACCACACGTTGAGACTGTAGTGTTAATGGAGAAAAAAGAAGTTGAAATTCAAGAGTCTAACGATCTTTAAATTAAATATTGCTGTGTTATATAATTTCCTCAGATGAAAGTTTGAGGAAATTTTTGTATTGTAAATAGTGTTGACATTAATACAAAACAATTTTATTATGTTGGTATTAGATATTGATTATCGGTGTAGTATTTCGTAGATGATACTATGGCAAGTGAACAATTAAAAACCTTAACCGAACCAATGCATTTAAAAATTAGTAATAGGCTTAAAGGTTTCAGTGTAACCCTGAGATGATGTCTGGAAATTCTAAAATAATGATGGCTATTTTAAAGAATTGATGAATTTCAATAAATAAGTCTATAAAAAAGTGAAAGGGGGAATTGTTTGTTATGAAATCTGAGAAATATTCTTCAAAAACAATGGAATGGCGTATAAAAAATATTCCATTTTGTGATTCCTTTGCTATGATGAAAACGAATTGGGGGGCAATTATTGGGTCGCTATTATTTGTTGGTGGAATTTTTGCTGGTTTTAAGGCCTCTCCACTGTTTTCAATTTCTATTATTGGATTATTTTTTACATTGATCAGCATTCTTTTTCGGGGTAGAATAGAGAGGAAAAACTGGGAAAAAGTATTGGCCCAATGTACCGATAGAGAATGGAAAAGCGTCCTCTCGCTTGCTGGTTCAAAGGGTGGAGTGAGAGATGTTTGGGCTTTTCAACTTCTTTGTGAGTTTGAACTAGGTGGGAAAATGTATACAGTTACTCCAGGATATTGGTCTACTTTTATCTCTGAGAGCCAACTTTTAAAATTTCTAAATAAGGTGATCACATCTGAGGGAAAGTGCATGCTCTTAGTAAACCCTAAAAACCCACTTGAGGCGGAACTGATTGCTAATGACATCAAAGACTTCCTGCTTCACTAGGTACATATATTGTTTGGTGTTAGTATAATGTTGTAGTAATTTTATCTCTTGCAAAATAAGCATATCAAGGTGATTGTGGGGAGTAGTTCATTGACTCGTCAACTTTTGGGTAAAGATTTACCCGACTATATGGTAAAGAAAACTGGTGTTATTAAAGTAGAAATAAAAGAATGTATAGGTAAATGTTGTGACAACTATTAATAAAGTACGGAGGCGTGTTATGAAACTAGGAATGGTTCAAATGTCAATGAAAAGTAACATAGAAGACAACTTTAACAAATCACTGGATTATTGCGATAAAGCAAAAGATGCGGGATGTGATTTACTGTTTTTCCCAGAAGTCCAACTTTCACCATTTTTCCCACAATACGAAAAGAAAAATGTAGAGAACTATGTGGTTAAAGAACACGATGAAAAGATAAGGCAAATTGCTGCAAAGGCAAAAAAACACAACATGTGTATTTCACCGAATATCTATCTTGAGAAAGATGGCAGGCGCTATGATGCTTCTCTTTGGATAAACAAAAAAGGAGAAATTGAAGGAATTTCAAAAATGGTACATATACTGCAAGCGGAACAGTTTTATGAAAAAGATTACTATCATCCCTCAGAAGACGGATTTCGGGTTTATGACACAGAATTCGGTCGTATTGGAATCGTAATATGCTTTGACAGGCATTTGCCGGAAAGTATACGTACGTGTGCTGCAATGGGAGCTGAATTAATTATCATACCCACAGCCAATACGAAGGCAGAACCATTGGAGATGTTTGAATGGGAAGTTCGTGTACAGGCGATGCAAAATCAAGTATTCATAGCAATGTGCAACCGTATAGGATTAGAAGGTAGTATGGATTTTGCGGGAGAATCACTGTTAGTTCATCCTAGTGGTGATTTGATATACAAGGCAGGCGATGAAGAAACGCTTATAGTTCAAGAAATTGATTTATCAGAAGTATCTATTTGGAGAAAAAAGAGACCGTATTTTCAATTAAGAAGACCAGAAACATATAAATAAATTTCAAAAAGTCTCTTAATAATGGTAGCTTATCTGCGATGCAAAGATCACACACATTGAGACTGTAGTGCCTATGGAGAAAAAAGAAGTTGGAATCAAAGAGTCTAACGACCTTTAATCAAATATTGCTGTGTTTTATAATTTCCTTGGACGAAAGTTTGAGGAAATTATTTGTTCAGAGCAAAGTTGTAAAATGAAATTTAAAGAATCGTTTCTAAAAATACTCCGTAGTGTGTGGTTCTTATGGAAAAATGTAGTTAGGAAGGTAAAAATAGAATGTGTCCACAAGATGTTGTGGGTTTGAAGTAAATTTGGAGCACAAATCGTAATAAATAAGTGTAACTTTTTATCTGATTATTTTGCAGCCTTTATAGCTGTCAAAGGATACTTGGCTGATGTTGCTTTTAAAATAAGAATTTCAGACATGGAAATCCAATGGTGTTAGGAAAACAAATCTTAATTTGTTTTGATTTGTATTAAGATTAGTAAGAGGAGATGTTAAACTTAATAGAAACTCAATTTTTTGTTGTATACACCAGATACATACTATAGTAAAATAACATAGATTTGTTAATTTGTTTGAATATATGGTGAGAGGAATGGTATTGTTGTGGATCGAAGCAAGAAAGATAGAAAAACCAGTTTGAATTTCAGAATAATAATTATTGTTTTAATACTTGCTTTTATGGTGTTTGCTATCGCTATGATGTTGGCACCGCGTTCTTCGATTGCCCATAACGGAAAAATTACTTTGTCTAGCGAAGATTTTCGTCAGAATGAGACGGTATCATTAGATGGTGACTGGGAATTTTATTGGGATCAATTGCTGACACCAGCAGATTTCACAAGAGATAAATTGCCACATATGGATTCTCTCATGAAAGTGCCAGGCACTTGGGATGAGAAAGAAACCGGAACACAGGTTTATCCAAATCATGGAGTTGTCACTTATCGTTTATGCCTAAACTATCCGTCAATAATTAAAGAACCAGCTCTTCGTGTTCAAGGTGTGGCAACCGCCTATAAGCTTTATGTCAACGGGAAACTTATGGCAGAGGTGGGAACGGTATCGAAAAATCCTTCTGATTTTAAAGATGGCATGGAATCGCTAGTTATTGATTTGCCAAAGGATACGAAGACCCTTGAACTGATTTTCCAGGTAGCTAATTTGGATTATGCCAAAGGGGGACTTCGTGCAAGCCCGATATTTGGGTCTAAACAGGTTTTAGAGCAACAAAAAATGATATTGCTAGCACTACAACTACTCTTTATTGGCAGTATTTTTATTTTTGCTATTTATTATTTGTTTATTTTTCTTTTGCAAAGCAAGAATAAAACAGCCTTGCTTTTTAGCTTGCTTTGTTTTAACACAGCCATACGTTCCTTGTTTTGGGGGACAACCCCTGTGATGATTTTTTTTTCTAAGATACCATTTGAAGTTAGCTCATTCATTAATTATTTGACAGGTTATAATTTAATTCCTCTTATGGTCTTGTTTGTTTTGAGTCTATATCCTCTAGAATATAAAAAAACAATTTTAAGGTTAGTTTTATTGCCTACTCTATTTTTTGATTTATTGTTGTTTACGCCACCTCCATTTATGTCGCTATTTACTAATTATTTATATATTGTGATTCTACTACAAATGGTATATGTTATATCTGTTTTAGTCAAAGCAGTGATGCATAAAAGGGATAATGCCATCTTAATGTTTATCGTTATCGGAGTATTTGTTTTGACTATAATACAAGATATACTTCGATATAAAGGGATTGGTGGTATGCAGGTAGCCTATATGTTTTTATATGGAAATTTTGCTGTTATTATGGCCATGTCCTTTGTTCAAGTAAGAATTCAGGCCAATACACATAAAAAACTACTGTTGTACAATGAAAAATTAGTTGAGGCAGATAGACTTAAAGATAAGATTATGGAAACTGAAATGTCATTTTTACATGCGCAGATTAAACCTCATTTTCTGTACAATGCCTTGGATGCCATAGCCAATGTATGTGAAGAGGATGGGGAAAAGGCCAGTGAACTGATTGTAGATTTATCAATTTATTTAAGAGAAAGTCTGGAATTTAATAGCTTAGATAAAATGGTGAGAATAGGAAAAGAACTGGAATTTGTGCGAATTTATTTTAATATTGAGCAGGCTCGCTTTGGTGAAAAGATACAGTTGCTTGAAGCAATAGAGGTATCTTTGGATAGTCAGGTTCCTGCACTGATCCTTCAGCCTTTAGTAGAAAATGCAGTTCGCCATGGTATATCAAAGAAACCGCTTTGTGGTAAAGTTACTATACGAGCCACCCAGATGCCAGAAGGCATAAGCATTGAAATTGAAGATGATGGCGTTGGAATTGAAGGAGATATATTAGCACTGCTTTTAAGTGATGAAAGAAAAGATAAAGGTGTAGGGCTTCTTAATATTCATAATCGTCTTTTGAGTTTGTATGGAAATGGCCTTGAAATTAGTAGTAAAGTTGGATCGGGTACCTGTGTCAAATTAGTGATACCGAATGGAGGAAAAAAACAATTATGATATTAATTGCAGCAGTGGACGATGAAATGCATTCGCTTAAAAGGTTTGAACGAATGTTACTGAAAAATAATGAGGTAGAGCTATGTGGTTTATTTAATTCGGGCGAACAGTTGTTAGATTATTTAAAAGAACACTCATTAGATGCAGTTTTTTTAGATATTGAAATGCCTGATGTTAATGGACTTGCGTTATCACAGCAAATATTAGATTTGAATGCGAATATTGACATTATTTTTGTAACTGCGTTTAACCAATATGCAGTGGAGGCTTTTGAATTACAGGCTATAGATTACATTATGAAGCCATTGAAGAAAGAAAGACTAGAAAAAACAATAACGCGATTATTGAAGATGTCAGATGCCAATTCAAAGCCAGCTAAATTGTTTGTTCAATGCTTTGGGGATTTTGAAATATTCTTAAACGGAGAAGCGATGGTGTGGAAAAACACCAAAGCTAAGGAAATATTGGCTTTTTTAATTCACAAAAACGGTATATCGGTTAATTGGGAAAAGATAGCGGATGCTGTTTGGCCTGAGTATGACTTTGAAAAATCACAAGCAAACTTTCATTCAAATACCTATTTATTGCGCAAAACTTTAGCAAAGGATGGCATATCTGGAATTATAGAAGCAAGCCGAGGAAATTATAGAGTTTTGAAAGAGGAGATAAGTTGCGACCTATATCAGTTGGAAACAATGATTAAGGGCAAGCAGGTTAATAGAAAGGAAGATTTTTGCCTGATTGAGGAGTTCATGCAAAAGGGATATATGGAGGGAAATGGATATTCATGGGCACAACCAAAAGCCGCAGAACTAGAAAAAATGTGCAGAAGAGTATTGATTAATTTTGATAAAAAATGATAAAACCGTTGAAACATAAGCTTTTATGAAAAGAGTCCGATAGGAGAAATTTTTCCCATCGGACTCTTTTCATTTATGTTCAATTGATTATGAGTGTTTTATAATAGGTAAAACTCTAAAAATTTGAAGGTGAGGGACATATGAAATATATGGTTGCTGGGCCAGATGAGCAAAGCAATTCAGATTTAAAAAAAATATTGGATAGTTATAAAATATTAGCATTTAGTGGAAGCTTTATGACCTTTGGAGAAGCCATGAAAAGCATTTGTAAAGAGCCAATCGACATTGCTTTTATTCGGATTGGAAAAGCTGAACTAAATGCCTATGAGCTGATTTGTGAGGTACGAAAACAAAATCTATTCGCAAAAGTCATTTTACTTAGTAACTTTGAAGAATATGCTGTGGAAGCTTTTAATTGTGAAGCAGATGGCTTTATACTAATACCATTTAATGAAGAAAAAATTAAGAAATTGATGTTGAGAATCATTGAAAAGAGAGAAACTTAAAAAACATAGCAAACAAATGAGCTTAAGACCTTTAAAAAAATACATAATAAAAGAAGAGGAGAATTGGTTATGAAAAAGAAACAGTTTTTAAGTATGATATTGGTGTTAGCCCTGATGATAACCCTTATCTTACCAA
>JBGUET010000128.1:0-6761 GCA_041821225.1 Sedimentibacter sp. | reverse complement strand
CTCAGAAAAAATGGAATAGAAGTAATAAGTGATGAGGAATATAACTAACTTGACTAAGTAAAGTTTGTATGGTAGAATCTAAAAAATATACTTAGGAGACTATTATGCTTGAATCAATATTTTCAACAATAAATATAAGCTTTATCATTGTTTTTCTGGAAGGGATTTTATCTTTTTTCTCCCCTTGTATAATCCCTTTAATACCTGTATACATGAGTTATTTAGCAGGTAATACTGAAGATATAGGAATAAATGGAGAAATAACTTACAACAAAAGCAAAGTATTTTTGCATACAATATTTTTTGTTTTTGGTATATCCTTTGCATTTTTCATTTTAGGTTTTTCCTTCACTACTATTGGTTCTTTCTTTCAAGGTAAACAATTATTTTTTACTAGAATAGCAGGAATAGTAATTGTACTTTTAGGATTGCACCAACTTGGATTTTTTGAATTTAGCTTTCTTAATATTGAAAGGAAATTCCATATGAATATAAACAAAAGGAATGTAAATCCTTTTGTAGCCTTTATTATGGGCTTCACCTTTAGTTTTGCATGGACTCCATGCGTTGGCCCAGCTCTGTCTTCTGTATTGATTCTATCATCAACTGCTAGCAGCGCTATTATTGGAAACACCCTTGTACTTTTGTATTCAGTAGGCTTTGTAATACCTTTCTTAATACTTGGCTTGTTTACCACTCAAGTACTGAACTTTTTACACAATCATCAAAAATTCTTAAAATATACGGTTAAAACCGGTGGGATTATCCTTGTTATTATGGGTATTATGACCTTTACAGGATGGTTAAATGGAGTTTCAGGATATTTGAATTCTCTTGGTTTTGATAATGTTACTGAAAATAATAATCAACAGCAAGAACCTATAGAAGAAAACTCTCCTCCAAATGAAGAAACAACCACTGAACCTGACAAAGAGGAAAGTACAGATTCAAAAGTTATTCCTGCGTTCGACTTCGTATTGACCGACCAATATGGCAATACTCATACACTTTCAGATTATAAGGGAAAAGTTGTATTCTTAAATTTTTGGGCAACTTGGTGCCCACCTTGTCAAATGGAAATGCCTGATATTGAAGCCCTTTATATTGAGTATAATGAAAATCAGGACGATGTAGTATTCCTAGGGGTTGCAAATCCACGAAACGAAGAAAACACCAATACTAGGGAAGTTGAAAAAGATGAAGTAATAGCTTTCTTAGAAGAAAATGAATATACATTTCCTGTAGTGTTTGATGAAACAGGAGAAATTTACGCAAAGTACAACATTTCAGCACTTCCCACTACTTTTTTAATAGATAAACAAGGGAATATTCAAGGATATGCCCCTGGAATGCTTACTAAAGATATAATGAAAAGTGTAATAGAAGAAACATTAAAAATTAATAAATAAATACATGCTCAAAAAATCCATATTATAAATATGGATTTTTTTGTTCTAATGTAATAAAATTATCCTAATTAAAAAATATATGTATTATTTTATATTTAATTACTAAAATATATTTATTATAATTGTGAAATGTGCTACTATATAACTAGATATTTTTTCATAGGAGAATGGTATGTTTATCACAAAAAATCACCTAAAACCCGGCATGATTTTAGCAAAAGACCTATGCCTTTATGACAATAATTTTAAAATGTTTTTACTTGCTAAGGGTGAACCATTGAATATTCAATATATCAATAAGATGTTAATTTATAATATAGAAGGTGCTTTTATTGTAAGTGATTCTTTTAGTGATTTAGATTATGAGTACGGGATCAATAAAAAGTTAGAATCCAAGGCCATTACAGAAATTAAAAGAGTTTATTCTGAGTTACATGAGAATAAAGGAGTACTTGACGATTCATCAATTCATGGTTTTTCATCAGTGGTTGATGAATTAATTACAGAAATTTCAGTAAAAAAAGAATTAACAAATGATATTTTATATTTTAGAAATCATGATGAGTATACATTTCAGCATTGCCTTAGTGTAGCTAATTTAAGCATCTCTACAGGTCTTTATATGGGTCTAGACAAACCAATGCTTCATGATTTGGGTATGGCTGCATTCCTTCATGACATAGGAAAAGCGCAAATACCTTTAGAAATATTAAATAAACCAGGCAAACTAACACATGATGAATTTGAAATTATGAAAGGTCATCCTACTAACGCTGTAAATATGTTAAAAAATTTGGTTTCTGATGAGATTCGAGACGGTATATTAAGTCATCATGAAAAATTAGATGGAACAGGCTATCCAAATGGAAAGTCAGGAAAAGATATACCATTTTACAGCAAAATATTGGCATTGTGTGATGTTTACCACGCTCTTTCTTCAACTCGGCCATACAGAAAGGCTTGTTTTCCCAATGAAGTGATAGAATACATTATGGGTTGTGCAGACACGCATTTTGATTATGATATTTTAAATTTATTTTTAAAAAACGTTGTTGCTTTCCCTGTTGGTAGTTTTGTTAAATTAAGCAATGGCATGATGGGATTCGTTATTAAGAATAATAAAGAAAATAATTTGAGGCCCATTGTTCGTACAATAGATTCTGACAATACAGTTATTGAAGATATTAATTTATATAAGAATTACCTGAATGCAACAATAGTGGAAATGGGCCAAGGCCCCGATGATATAGATTTCAAAAGTATATTAAAAGAGTCATCCTCAAGTAAGTAATGATGTGTTTAGGAGGGAAAAATGTCAATAACCGAGAAAAGAATTGAGTTAATAAGGGAAATACTTGATGACGATACAATTTCAGATGAAGAAGAAGACATACTACATATTTTATTACATGAAAGGGTATCGAAAAATTCTATATCCGATAAGGAACTGGAATTGACTGTTGGACAAAAAGCTGCAGATAATCTTGCAAAATTTGCAGGTAGTTGGGTTTTTATTATAATATTTCTTGTCATATTAGTATTGTGGATCATTGTAAATACATCATTACTAATTAAGCCTTTTGATAGTTACCCCTTTATATTGATGAATTTAATATTATCCTGTACCGCAGCGCTACAAGCCCCTGTAATTATGATGAGTCAAAACCGCGGAGAAGAAAAAGATAGGATGAGAGCAAAAAATGATTACAAAGTCAATTTGAAATCAGAAATAATAATTGAAGATATTCATCATAAACTTGATACTATACTTGAAAATCAGCAAAATGTATTTAATAGGCTTGAAGCCCTAGAAGAAATAGAAAATCAAAATAATAGTGATATATAATGTAACAGAAATAGATTGTACATAAGTAATCTTAATATGGATTTGCAAAATCAAGTGTTCATAAGTTTCAAAAGTATATAAATAAAGAAGTCAGATTGCATACAAGCAATCTGACTTCTTTATTTATATTATCAATTTATCTTTCACCATTCTATTAATTCCAATTCCCATTCCTAACATGACCCAGAACAGAGGTGCCACTGAAATTACGCTATCATTAAACAGAGCAGCCACCAAGTAGGCTGTTATGCTTAAAAATGAAGCTGCCCCTACATATTCAACAAATGAAATGAAATTGCCATTTAAATATGTTTTTAGGCTGTCAATCAAATATATGCCCCAAATTATAATTAAAGCTATTAATGATATCATTCCTGTATTTATCGCCGTTTGCATGTACATATTGTGAGGCTTGTCTACAACAACATTTAGCATACCACTTCCAGTATTAAATCTGCCTACATAGTCTTCCTGTGGAAAAACCATTGGAAAACTATCAGGACCATATCCTACTAATAACGTTTCTTTCAAAAGAGGAATTGTTCTAGACCATATATATCCCCTATTAGATGCAAAAGTTTCTTTCCCGTCAAAAAAATTTATACGAGGTGCTTCAATAGGAACTGTAAGCTTATTGTTAATTGAAATTACATTTATTTTATCATCATTAAGATATAAGTCCCACCTTCTTCCATAGATGTTAGCTTTTATTCTTGATGATATGATTTGGAAAGTGTAAGATGCGTATTTTTCATCTGCAAATTTAATGTTGCCCTCTTCAGAAATCACACCTAGTTTATTTCCTTTTTCATCCTCAAAGCTTAAGCTATTACCATTTGCAACTCCTATTAATGTTTCACTATCAGTCTTAACAGTGAATTTATTGTCTGCTACAGAAACCTCTTCAAACCTAACCGGATGTTCTAGCTGAATATTTTCTATTTTTTCTGCTTCCGTGGATGGATTAAGTTTTGAAAACTGACTGAATACTCTTCCGCTTGAAACATTGTTAAATACTAAAACAATAATAACTTGGCAAATTAAAATAATTACTATTTTTTTTAAATTAAACTTTATAATTTTTCTAAATATTATTGCTCCAAGAAAAAAAGCTGGAAATATTCCAAGATACCCAGCCCTAGAATTACATCCTATCCATAACACAAAAGCTAAAACAGCAGTTATACCAAATATTATCGACTTCCTTTTGTCCTTAGCATACAAGTAAAGAACTGTAGATAGAGGAAGTACCAAAGCAGCAAAACTACCAACAAAATTCGTATTATACAGTGTTCCAGAAATTGTATAGGCCTCAAATATAAATTTTATTTCTTTACCCTTTAAACTAGCAGGTAAAACAAGCCACTGTCCCAATGATGTGCGAAATAAATCATGGCCAAAATATTGACCTAGCCCCAATAACCCTTCTGCAACAGTTACTGCAACAAAAGAATAGACTATAATTTTAACATCTCTTTCATCCCTAGTATAATTCATTAAAATAAATGTAAGTATAATATAAGAAAGCAAAACAAATATACCCTGATTCATTTCAATGAAACCTTCAATAGCCACATACTTGTTTTTTGCCATGACAGCTGAAATTATTGCTAGCGCAACATAAATCAACATAGGAATATAATATTTTTTTTCATGTTGAAGAGGTAGCTTGTTATTTAAAAACAAACCTAAATATGCGCATACAAAAGCAATTGTGCCAATTATAAGTGCAATGAACTTATTGTAACTAAAAAAATCAATTTGTGTTGTTCCTCCCCTCCAGAAATTTGCAATCTCTAAAGGCAATTCAATTATTTTTCCACGTACTATTAATGGTATTATTGCGATTATAAATATTATAGGTAAGTAATAACCAAATTTCTTTTTGCTTTTATAGGAAGTTATTTTATTTTTTTTACTTGCTTTCTGCATTTCGATAATATCCTCCAAATCTGTATAACTTATTATACATTACTGCCTAAAATAGTCAAGTAAGACAGTAGAAAAATTTTTGAATTATGGCGGTTGTACCTTATCTTTTACTTCCACTAAATATATTATGATATATTGCATCCCTAGATATTTCAATTTCTCCTCTCAAACAAAAAGCACCCAGAAGGGTGCTTTTTGTTTGAGTATTTTTATTTTTCTATTTGCAACTTATACCTATCTAGTAACACCATAAGTTATAAATGCTATATCTCCATCTGTATTAAAGTATGCAGTAACAGTCATATCTTTAATGTCATAAAGATCCATAATTGATTCAGCGTCGTCTGCTTTTAATTTAAGAATAGTAGCTTCATCAGTTAAGAATACTCTTTGACCAGCAGTCAATGATATTCCATTTTCTGCAACAGCAAATTCAACTGTTAAGCTATTTGTAGCAGTGCTTATAGCAGATACTTTAATAGCTGCTGATGAAGTAGCTAAACTTGGAGCGCTTGTTATAACATCGCCATCTAAGTCTAAAGCATATACTTTATCTGATGTTGCTATATTGTAATCATCATCTGACAAGTATTCAACTTTTTCTCCATTCAAGTAAGCTACGAATAATTGTACTTCATCATTATCTGAATTATATGCATCGTTGATAGTATCAACAAAAGCGTATACAGATGCTGATCCAGCACTAACATCCATAGTTACAAGAGCAGCTATTTCACCGTCATCATTGTAAGCTATAAGAGCATCACCTGATGATTTAAGTTTATCTTCAGCTATTACAGCATAATCATCATCAGTTGCATCAAATATAACTGCATCAGAAGCAAATACATAATTTGAATCATCTTCATCAAATGTTGTTTTATCGCCTACAAATGTAATTTCAGAAATTTGACCATCTGTGTTTAATTTGTATTTAACTAATTGGTTAACTAGGTCTCCATCTACAGTCATTGGATCAGCAAGTGCTGCGAATGCTGCTGAAGTTATAGCGTCTGTACCAGTATATGTTTTTGTAGTACTGATAAAGCTAGTTGAATTTATTGTAGCAGAATCAGTTATTTTTGCACTGCTCATTTTAACATATACGTCATAAACAACCAATTCATTGTCTTCAGTTGCTAATTTTATTTGTGGATAATCATCTATTGATACTGAACTAAATGATGTTGTAACATCTCCAGCTTCAACTCCCATAACTACAGCATAGTTAGATGTACCTGAAGTTCCGTCATAAGCTGCTATTTCGCCATTTCCGTCTAAATAGAAAGTTCCTTCAGATCCAAGTTTTAAGTCAGTAGAAGGTGTAACATTATCATTGTAAGTATACTTTGTTCCATCTACATAGTAACTAGTTCCATTAATTCTTGTTACCATACCTTCAACAGTATCTCTTGATACAACCAATGTGATTTTTTCTAAAGTTCCAGATGAATTAGTTCCTGCATATACTAAAACTATATCATCTTCCATAATATCTTCAAGAGATTCTGCATCACCTGTAACAGTAATATTATCTAAATCAACTTCATCATCATCATTCTCAGGTAAAGTGA
>JBGUET010000127.1:0-6784 GCA_041821225.1 Sedimentibacter sp. | reverse complement strand
CGTTGAAAATGTTGTAGCAACTATTGTAGGAAGCAATATGTCCCCTGGTAATTGGGCGCCTGAGTCTGCCCTTAGTTTAATTACGGTTAAAGGAATAAGTTGTATGGATGAAACATTAATTATTAAAAACATACACATTGAGTTGTTGGCTGTCCTTTTTTCTTTGTTATTTTTTTGTAGTTCACCCATTGCCTTGATTCCAAATACTGTTGCTGAATTTCCAATGCCTAGAATGTTTGCAACAATTGTCATAACTATCGCATTGACTGCTTTCGTGTCATTTTCTACATCCTTAAAAAAAAATTTAATAATTGGTTTTATTGATTTAGAAAGCTTAACCAGAAAACCTGATTTTTCAACTATCTTCATCATACCAGTCCAAAATGCCATTATTGGAAGCAAACTTACAATCAAATCAACTGATTTTTGCAAATCAAATAACAATACAGCTGTAACCGTTTGAGGGTTCTTATTAAAAAACGAAAATCCTATTCCTAGCAATATTAAACTAGCCCACAAAGTTTTCAATTTATTATTCCTTTCTAAATAATATCATTATTAAAACCACACAAATTTTAAATAGCAATTCTATTCCTACGCTTATATTGTTACATAATAAAAAAGCAAGCATATTAAATAATATGTCTGCTTTTTTATATAAATACATTTTTTAGTTTTTATTAAGTTATGTTTCCATCTTTTATAATTTTTTCTACTTGAATTTCTAAAACTCTTTTTGCTTCTGCCTTGGTTATGGTAATATCTAAATTCTTGTAGACAATTCTTCCACCTACCTCAGGAATCTCTTCAAAGAGCATTGTAATCCAACCATTAACAGTTATAACATCTATTTTTTCATCAGGTTCAATGTTAAATAGTTCAAACATATCATCAATATCTGCATTGCAAGATATTAAGAATTGGTCCTCACCTATTTTTTTAAACCATTCAATTATTTCATCATGTTCATCCCATATTTCGCCTACAAGTTCTTCAATTATATCTTCCATTGTAACTAGACCTTCTGTACCGCCATATTCATCAATAACTACTGCCATATGTGCTTTTGACAGCTGCAATTCTTTCAACAGCTCTGAAATCTTTTTGTTAGGCGTTATAAATATTATTTTAGAAATTAGTTTTTTTATTTCATTTTCTTTTCTGCTAAGGGCTTGATAAAAATCTTTCTCATGAAGTACACCAATAATGTTATCCATGTCCCCTCTAAAAACAGGAAGTCTTGAATACCCACTTATTAAGTATTTTTCCTTAATATCATCCAAACTTTCATTTTCTTCAATTCCAACAATATCAATTCTTGGAGTGTAAATGTCTTCTACAACTGTTTCATTAAATTCTATAGCAGAACGTATTAAATCACTTTCATTCTTGTTAATGACACCTTCATTTTCTACCTCATCAATCATTGTTCTAAGCTCATCTTCTACTATGGATGGTAGTACTTCAGATTTGAATACCTTATGGAACAACTTCTTAAATAAAGAAAGTATGAAAAGTACAGGCGAACAAATAAATATAAAAACTAACATTACCGGAGCAGCAAACATTGCATATTTTTCAGGGGCAATTTGCGCGAGTCCTTTTGGAATAAATTCTCCAAACAGCAATATGCTTAAAATTATTATACCTGTTGATATTGCAATTCCAAAATTATCAAAATATTTCGAGAAAGTGTAGACTGTTAAAGAAGCTGCTGATATGTTAAGAATGTTGTTAAAAATAATAATAGTTGATATTAGATTGTCGTAATTTTCATCTAATCTAATGACCAAATCTGCTTTCTTATTATTTGAATATGCTGAATTTCTCATCCTTATTCTGTTGAAATTATTAAAAGCCGTTTCACTTGCAGAAAAAAAGGCTGAAATTAATAACAAAAAAATTATAATTGCGACCTGACTTATACTGTCATCATCCATTATTGTAATTCACTCCTAATTTATAATAGTATATACAGTAGTATAGTCCATGAGGGCTTAAGTGTCAATTAATTTTCATTTTTCAACATTATTCATTTTAAAATTTTAAGAATTCTTTTATTGCGTCAACTACAACCTTTTAATGTTTTTTACTTTAGTATGGTGTTAAATATTAAAAATTCAACTTTAGCATAAAAATTTGTAATATTGCAATAATAATAATGACTTAAAATAAATGCAATTTTTACTGAATATTTTCATAAATATTAAATAAAAATTAAGAAATACTTAATTGATTAATATAATATAAATGCTATACTAACACTTCGGAAGCAACAAATAAATGGAGGTACTAACTTGTTATCGTTTATAAATGTATTTAATTTTATTATATTATTATTATTCACAGGATTTTATATTTACCAAGCATATTATGTTGTTATCGCTCTTTTTCGAAAAAGCAAAGATATGGTTGCAATGAAAAACCATAAGTTTGCAGTTGTTATAGCTGCAAGAAATGAAAGAGCAGTAATAAGCCAATTGATAAACAGTATTAAACAACAAAAATATCCTGAAGAGCTTGTAGATATTTATGTTGTAGCTGATAATTGCACTGATGATACTGCAGAAGTTGCAAGATCTTCAGGAGCTACTGTATTCGAAAGATTTAACAGACAAAGCATTGGAAAAGGATACGCCCTTGATTTTGCTTTTAAATTAATTATGCGCTTAAATAAAAATTATGAAGGTTATTTTGTATTTGATGCTGACAATTTATTAGATGAAAATTATATAGCTGAAATGAACGCAGTTTTTGACAATGGATACAAAATAATAACTAGCTACAGAAATTCAAAAAATTATGATACAAATTGGTTATCTGCCGGCTACTCCTTGTGGTTTTTAAGAGAAGCAAAATATCTTAACAACGCAAGAATGATACTTAATACTGGGTGTGCAGTATCCGGTACGGGTTTCATGGTAGGAGATGATATAATAAGAAAAAACAACGGATGGAAACATCATCTACTTACAGAAGACATTGAATTTTCAATTGATAATGCAATACAAGGTGAGAAAATCGGATATTGTGGCAAAGCAGTGTTATATGATGAGCAACCATATATTTTTGAACAATCATGGAATCAAAGGTTACGTTGGGCAAAGGGTTTTTACCAGGTGTTCGGAAAGTATGGCAAGACTTTAGCAAAAAGTATTTTTACAAAAAAAAGTTTCAGTTGCTATGACATGTTTATGACAATTATGCCTGCATTGTTTTTATCATTGTTAAGCATTACATTAAATCTAGTATTTTTAACAATTGGATTAATTAACATAGAGGTATACCCTGAAATTATTAGAGAAACATCAAATGCTATAATAATGACTGGAGTAAATTCATATGGAGTGTTGTTTGCACTTGGTCTTCTAACAACCATAACTGAATGGAAACAAATAAACGCTAGTGCTAAAAACAAAATTAAATATGTATTTTCATTTCCATTTTTCATTTTTACTTATGTTCCAATTTCCATAGTTGCATTGTACAAGAAAATTGAATGGAAACCAATAACACATAGCATTATTAAATCAATAGAAGAAGTTAGACAATAGAAAATTATTTCATTATTCAAAAAAGAAGTAGAAATTCTTTCATTTCTACTTCTTTTTAAGTACACTCTATGCATTCATTCGCTTTGTGGGCCAATACAATGCGTTTTAACAGCTTTTTCACAATTGTTAGTAAATATATGTGTCAAAATTTCAATGTGCTGTATTCGTCTTTATTTAGCCAAATAAAGAAACCCATAATGCAAAGTTAACTCTGCATTATGGGTTTTTATATATTATATTATTTATTTATATACACCTTATTCACATAATCACTAGTTGAGGCCCTCAACAAACTTGAATAACTGAGATTAAAGTCTACAATATCTCCAACTTTATATGCATAGTCTGATTTTGTAACATCAAGTATTAAGTGGTCCGAACTTGCCCCAAGTATTTCTATTTTAGAGTCTTTAGGATGCAAGTTGTCAGAATCTATGTCCTGTCTTCCTACTGCTATTATGGCTCTTTTTATTATTCCCCTGTCTTCGTAAATTGGTTTATTTCCAAAAGCATCTACACCAGTTTCTCCAATTGGAATAGATTGTTTTTCTTTAAGTTCAATAATTTCAGCCTCTAATTTAAATGCATCATCATAAAAACCCTCAAGTATTTCACCATATGCAGTTTCGTTGCCTAGTAAAAACGCTTCACCAACTCTTAAATTATTTATACCTGTTGGTAATTGGTTTTTTTCTATTAAATAAATAGAACTTGAATTTCCTCCAGATATCATCTTAAGTTTCATATTGAATTTTTTCTCTATTTTCACCGCTAAATCAACAAGTATTGAAAGATTGTCTTTTTTAGGTATAACGGCACCATAACAAGTTAAGTTAACGCCTATTCCATAAAGTTCAATATTGTTAAGCTTTAGTATTTCTTCAACTGCATAATAAATTTCGTCTTCATTTTTAAAGAATATTCCTTCCCTTAAATCACCTAAATCTATCATGAGCAGTATTTTATGTTTTTTATTTATTTTTTCTGCAGCTTTATTTAAATACTTAATAGTATTAATTTCCGAATTAAGTGATATATCTGCAAAACGCACAACATCCTCTGCTTCAGAAATCATAGGCAACCTTAAAAGGACTCTTTCTTTTTTTGTACCATCATATTTTTTAAGATTTTGAATTCTTGAATCTGCTAAATAGTCAACTTTAGAATTCTCAAGCAGTTTTTGGATTTCCATATCTGCACAATATCCCTTTGTGACTATCATTAGAGAACAACCTGAATTTTTTACTAATTTTGTAATTTTATCAAGATTGCTTTTTACTTTTTTCAAATCAATCACTAATCTAGGATACATATCATTCTCCTATATTCTTAAGCTTTTTTTCATTAAAATCATAGCATCATCATGATAGCTTTTAGATAACACACCTAATGAAGATAAAATGTAATCTTCATCAATCAATATTTTTGCTACTTGAGAAGGATACAATTCATGCTCTTTCCCGTGAGTTTTAACATATTCCAAAATCTGTTTTTTCCCAGATAATCTAGTTAAAGCTCCCCCTGTGCCAATAATGTATTTTACTGCAGTTAAATCCTTTCCTTCAGCAACTGTTTTTTTGCCTGATGCAGTGTAAAAATATCTAAGATGTCCAGCATGCCTTTCAAGGGAAGTCAAAACCGCTTCTTTTGTGAGCCTCTCAACAAATTGTTTTTCTCTGTCACTTACTGGTATGGGTTTATAATTGGCTAAAATTTCATCTACATCTGGAAATTCTTTTCTTAAACTTTCAATACCTATTTTTTCAACAACATTATTTACATTTATGTATACTCCTAAGTCACCTTCAACTGTACGTTTTGCATCTGGCTCCGGGCTGATTAGAATTGAATTGATTTCTTCTGAACCCTTAGTCACTGAATGAACATCCGTAGTAGCTCCTCCCACATCAAAAATAACCAAGTCTTCTAATTCTTCGCTTAAAACTTTAGCTGCTTCCATGACTGCTCCTGGTGTAGGTATAATTGGACCTTTAACAAGTTCTCTAACCTTTGTCATACCTGGTGCATGAATTATATGTTCCTCAAAAGCATCTTGAATTATTTTTCTTGTAGGTTCAACCACCAATGTATCAATTTTAGGATAAACATTTTCAACTATATAAACTTGATTGCCTGCCTCCTCACACATGATACGTACTTCCTCTTGATTTTCAATATTTCCTGCGTAAATAATAGGAATTTTAAAATTCATAGAAAGTATCATTTCTAAATTATAGAGTGCAGTGTCCCTTTCCCCATAGTCAACGCCACCAGCAACTAGAATTATATTTGGATTTATTTCCTGTATTTTTTTCAAGTCGGTTTTTCTCATTTTGCCTGAGGTAATCATTTTAATAATTCCACCTGCACCAAGAGCAGCTTCCTTGGCTGCTCTAACAGTCATATCATACACAAGCCCATGAACCGTGATTTTTAAGCCGCCTGCAGCACTACTTGTAGCCAACATGTCATTCCATGTTAAGTCGTTCTCATGCAATGTTTCTTTTAAGGATTTTATAGCATCCTTAAGCCCAACTGTTACATCTCCTTCTAAAACGGTTGTAGGCGCTTGCCCCTGCCCCACAAATGTGGGGCAGGAAGTACCTATACCATTGAATGCATTGACTACTGTAGTGGTGCTTCCAATTTCAGCTACCAATACATCAATTTTCATTATTTATTCATTTCCCTTCTTCTCTTTACCAAGAAACTTGCCACTTCTATACCATGAGACCCTCTCCCAAATCCAGCGTCAACACCTGCTTCCACAGCTATTTCATTTGAAACCTGAGTTCCTCCACATATGATCATTATTTTATCTCTAATACCCTTTTCAATACAAAGGTTATTGATTTTTTTCATATTTTTTATATGAACATCATCATGTGTGATGATTGTGCTTAATAGTATAGCATCAGCATTGGTTTCAATTGCTGCGTCAACTAATTTCTCAACTGGGCATGATGTTCCAAGATATTCGTATTTAATACCAAAACCTTCAATTCCACCGTGCTTAATATCTAATGTTTCTTTCATTCCTACGGAATGTTCATCTTCACCAACAGTGGCTGCCACTACAAACATAGGTTTTTCTTGAATTTCTTTTCTTATTTCAGCTTCAGAAAGAACTACAACTTTTTCAGGTATTACCAACTCATCAACATTAATATCAAAATTAACTTTTCCTTTAATTTCTACATAAGTACCTTCTGAAGGATGCATCATTTGTT
>JBGUET010000126.1:0-6790 GCA_041821225.1 Sedimentibacter sp. | reverse complement strand
TGCTGTAAATGCAAGCAGCAATCAAGAAGTACCAGACTTAACCGGTGAATGGAGCATTATTGGAAATGGTTTTTATGGGAAATTTTATGTTGTTAATCAAGATGGAGGAGAGTTTACTGGTACTGTTAATTATAATGGTGGAAATATAGAAAAATTAATTAATGGAAGCTTATCTGATGACATATTTTACTTTACAAGAATGTGGGATAGTGGTACGTTGTGGCAGGATTATAAAGGCGAATTGACAATTAGTGAAAGCGGTGTTGCAAAAATAACTGGAACTTTCTCTCAAACAGGAGGGGGCTATGTATATAGTTGGACAGCAACAAAAGTCAACCCGATAAATTCCACAATCATAGTAGAAACTGAACAAGAAGAAATGACAATAGGTAAATCTACAGCAGAAGCCTTTGAATCAGGTGCAAGAATTTCATGGGTATCTTCAAATGGAATTGGTTATCGTTTGTTTAGATCCACTTCAAATACCAGCTTAGGAATATCTGTAACAGATTTTTATCTTACAAGTACATCCTATGCAGATGTTAATGTTAATCCAAATACAACATACTATTATACGGTTAAACCTGTTTTATCAGAAGCAAATCCATATCAGGGAAAAGAAGAAAAACTTGGTGCTACTTTAGCAACTTTTACAGTGAAGACAGGAGAAAGTGTATATAAACAGGGTAGCCTTAAAAACTTTATTATGCTCCAATTAGAAAACCCATATTTAACTATGAATGGTGTTAGAGAAGAAATTGATGTAGGAAGAGGAACAACCCCTATTATAATTTCAGGAAGAACCATGGTGCCAATTCGTGCAGTGGTTGAAGCCATGGGAGGTACAGTAGGTTGGGACGATGGTACTCAAAAAATAACACTAAACGCAAGGGGCAATATAGTAGAAATGTGGCTTAATAAAACAGATATTATTATAAATGGAACTAGCATGCAGATGGACGTTGCACCTATTTCCAAAAATGGACGTACCTTTGTACCAGTAAGATTTGCAGCAGAAAATTTAAATTGTAAAGTTGACTGGATAAACAGCACAAAGGAAGCTGTTATAATATTTGAAGATTAAATAGATTT
Organism: Sedimentibacter sp.; assembly: GCA_041821225.1. Lineage (GTDB taxonomy): Bacteria > Bacillota > Clostridia > Tissierellales > Sedimentibacteraceae > Sedimentibacter. The sequence goes on along the minus strand of JBGUET010000126.1, from coordinate 5,698 downwards.
GTTATTGCGCGAGAAGAATAATTCTATAAATAAAATTGTAAATACCTTAAAAATTAAAAAAATCTAGAGTATCGATGTTTTCTACTCGAAACCCCAGAATAAATTTAATCTTCTCTTGAATATTTGATCATTGAATATTCTAAATAATGTTACAAACAAAAGGTGTCTGAATTCATTAACTATGAGTTCAGACGTTTCTTTTAGCCTGTCAGGACGGGTGAGCGTTTCGGGACCAGTCTCTTGGCTGCATAAAATAATTGCGTAGCAGATAAAAACTACTACGCAATAAAGTCTAACTTATTGTGGTCACATGAATATTCATTACAGGTTCTTTGTTTTCTTATTTCTGAAAAGACATATACAAAGAATTTTTATATGTCTGTTTGATTTAAAAAATTCCAGTGTAAATTTCAGGATCCAATTTGTTTAGCATTTTAAGTATTATGAAAGAGAAATAAAGCAGTACAATATCTTTAAGGTCATATGGACTTAAACCAGTTAGTTCCTCAATTTTTTCCATCCTATAAACCATGGTGCTGCGATGAACATGCAGAATGTTTGATGCATCAACTTGTTTTCCTTTTGCCAATAATACCACATAAAGTGTATATGTGTATTGAGTATTATTTTTACTGTCATATTCCAATAGTTCTAGGAGTTTAGGATGACAGAATTCTTTTACATCTATACTGCGTGGTAACATGTCTAACATATGATAAATTACATAATTATCATATGTATATAAATAATCTGTCTTGCTGTTAATCATACCAAACTCAATAGCTTTCAATGATTGTTTATAATAGTAGCTTAATTGAGAAAGGCTGTAAAAGCAACGGCTAAGTCCGCCATAAAGTTTGTATTTAGCCATAATATCAATAATTGGGGATAAGTTTTTAATATTTGAAAAATCAGTTTTAGTTGTATTAATAAATAGTACATAGTTTCCTGCATACATAACCAACTTGCTGTCAGGCAGACTTTTCTCAATAAGGCCTTTTAATGAATTTAAACATGTTAATTTTGAATTGATTTGCTTAATATTAATTGTGAGTATGTAAAAATCCTTTTTAAGACTAATATTTAAAGAATTAATCCACGCATTAATAATTTCATTATTATAAATAGTTTCGTTTAATAAATTTATAATTAGTTTTTCAAATAATATATTCTTTTTCGAGATTTGATTTGATACTTTTGTCTCCATTTCAAAAGAAAGCACTTTACACATTTGTGATACAACTTCAACATCAATTTCACTGAAAGATTTTTCAAATTCAAAAAGTAGCATATATGCTGAAACTTGTTTGTTTTCAATAATTTTACCTATAATAATATTGAAATTTGTACCTAATATGTCTTTTGACAACATATAAGTATTGTGATTTTTAAAATGCTCAGATACACAAGCAAATTCGGGTGAATTTATTTTAAATGAGTTATTAAACATTTGATCAGTTAAATTTGGTATATTAGTAATATTCTTATTGGCAAAAATAACACCATCAAGGTTGCTTATTACTATAGGGTTAGAAAGTATGCTATAAGCTATTTCAGTAATGTCGTAAATGTCTCCAAATTGGTTTTTTTGTAAAAAATTATCAGATATCATTTCCGAACCATCTGACAATGTTTGGTTTACAAATAATATGTCATAAACTTCATTAAAAAGAGCCGTTAACTCAATAATTTTGCCAAGAATTATCACATTAGCGCTTGTGCTTTCTAGTAGTTTTTTAGGTATTTCAATATCCTTTACACATACTATATTGGCCAAATGAATTTGAGAAAGTACATTTTTCAAATAAGATGCTTTACAAATATATAGTATACATGGATCTAGATCTATTAAATTTTCATTTAAGAATTTAATAGATCTAAAAGAAGTACAATTACCAGGGGATTCGTATAATTTCGAATCATAATGTTGAAGTTTGTTAAATAGTCGTTTAATATCCATAATAAATGAAAACCTCCTAGATTTTTATTTCAAATATTGATATTAAAACTTGATATCTAATTATACCGTGATTTATAAAAATATTCAATGAATTTTTATATATTCACAAATTTCTAAAGTCTAGGATCGAAATTTAAATCTGTCTGGTCTTCATTTTTATAAATTTTGCATAAAAGGGCTCTTAGTTGGTATGTTCCAAGTTGGGGGTCGTAAGGTTTATCTCTGCTAGTGAGAATATTAGCATTTGACTCCCAAACACCTAGATCTGTGCTATCTTTTTTTTCAGGAAACCACCAACCATATTCGCAATTAATACTTCCAGGAAGTATTCCGTCCGTAACTTTAGCCTTTTGTGTAATTTTTCCACGAGGTGATTCAATATATACCCAGTCCCCATCATTAATATTGTATTTTGCAGCCGTATCTGGGTGGATTTCTACAATTGGATATTTATGATGTTTTCTAAGAGATTTCATTTGTCTGTTTTCAGAAAGAAAGAAAAAAAGTGAACGACCTCCTGTATTTAAAATTAAAGGATACTCTTTTGCAAGCTCTGGATTACTGTAAGGGCTTTCTGGTGGCTCTTTATAATAAGGTAAAGGATCATATCCAAAATCTTTCATGGTAGTAGAATAAAGTTCAACTTTTCCAGTAGGAGTATTGAAACCACGATTATTTTTCTCATACTGCTTATATTCAATAGGAACTTCAATATAATTTAATTCTCTAAATTTTTCTATATCAAGATCTTTATACTGGGGAAATCTGTCACGGACAGAAGCTAGTTGAAAATCAAACATTTCATCTAAAGATTCCCCATAGTCAATACCTAACCTTTTGCTAAGCTCTATGAATATTTCTTCATCAGATTTACACTCATGAGTACGGACAATTTTCTTTTGTACTAAGGCAATGTGATCAGCAATGGTTGGACCACTTAACATGGCATCAACTTCTAACCAACATCCAACTGGAAGTACAACATCGGCAAGCTGAGTTGTAGGAGTCATGAATAATTCTTGTGAACATATAAAATCAAGTCCCATTAAACCTTCATAGGTTTTATGACTATCTGCAATACTTATCAGACCATTGTTACCGCAAAGCATTAAACCTTTAATAGGATAAGGCTTACCAGTTTTCATTGCCTCGAACACAGTTGGAATATGTGCTGATGGAGATGCTTTATGTGTACCAGAAAGCAATTTGAAATTTTCTACACCCAGTCGTTTAAGCTTTTGTTCCATTGGCAAAAATCGTAGATGTAAATCTGGGTCGGGTAATAAATGCATCCCCTCAATAAAGCCGCCCTTTACATCAATATTTCCTGTTAAGGCAGGTAAAATAGCTATGGCTCTTACAGTTTGCATAGTATTAGGAGTATGCTCTATAGCACAGCCCCACTCTAAAGTTGCAGGCTTTGCTGTTGCAAATAACCTAGCAGCAGCTATAATTTTTTCTTCGGGAATCCAAGTGATTTCAGAAACTCGTTTAACTGGATATTCCTGTACACGTTCTTTTAGTTCTTCAAATCCATAACACCAGTTTTTAACAAAATCCTTGTCATATAAATTCTCATTAATAATTACATTCATCATGCCTAGAGCCAATGCATCATCAGTACCAGGTCTTATTTGTAAAAAAAGTTCAGCTTTTTCAGCTATATCAGTCTTTCTAGGATCTATAACTATCAACTTTGAACCTTTTTTTATTGCATCTTTAAAGCGGAACATACTTTCGCAATCAGCACCACTGTTACCTGGCTGAGCACCCCATACAACAATACATTCAGGATTAACATCGCTATAGTAGTCTACAACAGGGTGAAATCCGTATGTCATTAAACCTGCTGTAATACGCGGTACGAAGCATTGGGCTGTACCAGGTTCAAACCAGTTAGGTGTTCCAAGCGTATTGGCGAACCTTATAACATATTTTAGGTGATGACGACCAGTACCCTGGGCTATTGCTAGAGATTCAATTCCATATTTGTCCTTGATTTTTATTATGTTTTCAACTATAATGTCATAGGCTTCATCCCAAGTTATCCTTTGCCATTTGCCTTCTCCTCGTTGACCAGCTCTTTTCATTGGATATTTTAATCTATCAGGATGATAGAGCAATTCGATTCCTGCCAAACCTTTTGGACACATGCGTCCTTTGCTAATTGGAGAATCTTTATCAGGTACTATTTTTGTAACTATACCATCTTTAACAGTAACTAACGCACCGCATCCACCATGACAAGCACGGCAAGCCGTTTTAATTATTTTTGTGTTTTCCATTGTTTACCTCTTTTAAAATATATTGTTATCCAGATAAAGTATCAAGTAGAAATAAGTTCAGATTATAACATAAACGAAAAATATTCATCAAACAGAAGGTAGAAACTTTAGTAAGTTTTTTTCCTACTATAGGTCAGATTGATTTTATTAAATTTATATATATAATTATTGTGTACGAAAATTTACACTTTACTCTGTCCAAATTTTCTTGAAATATTTCATGTAATAGACGGGCATGATTTTTTGACATGAGTAATAATATATTGAAAAACAAAGTGGAGCTAAAATGAGGGTTTTTAATGTTGTGAAAAAACATAAGTTTACTACTATGGTAGTTGTGCTGATTTTATTAGGATTTATATCTATTACTTTAGGAAAATATCCTATATCATTTTCTGATTTTAAGAAAATAATACTAGAAAAATTGTTTTTAATAGAGTATGGTCTTAATCCAGTAATGGAAAAGGTTGTTTTAGAAATAAGACTCCCAAGAATTATGGCGGCTATTCTTATAGGTGGTTCATTGTCAGTAGCGGGTGCATCTTATCAGGGTATATTTAATAATCCATTGGTATCACCAGATATATTGGGGGCTACAGCTGGAGCTGCCTTAGGTGCAGCAGTTGGAATTATTTGTTCTTGGGGGATAATAGGAATACAATTCAGCTCATTTATATTTAGCATTTTTGCAGTTGGCATAACCTATTATGTAAGTTCTAAAGTAAGGCAGAACAATCAAGTTCTTGTATTGGTGCTTACAGGCATACTTGTAGGAACCGTTTTCAATTCACTGGTATCACTTATTAAATATTTAGCAGACCCATATAATAAGCTACCCACAATTAATTTTTGGTTAATAGGTAGCTTAACTGGAGTAGACTTAAAGGATGTTGCAGTTCTTTTAATTATAAGTTTAATATCTTTATTCCCTTTATATATGATGCGTTGGAAACTTAATGTTTTATCTTTTGGAGATGAAGAGGCTCAAACTTTAGGTATAGAAACAAAAAAAACAAGATTTGGTATAATAGTTTTTTCAACACTTTTGACAGCTTCATCAGTGGCTATTTGCGGTGTCATTGGATGGGTTGGTTTGGTGGTGCCCCATTTAGCTAGAAATATAGTAGGCCCTAATTATAAAATATTATTGCCGGCTTCCTTTTTTATGGGAGCATCGTTTTTATTGATTGTTGATACAATGGCGCGCACATTATTTTTTATTGAGATTCCTTTAGGAATTATTACTTCTCTTATTGGTGCTCCATTTTATATTTGGTTGTTAGCAAGGTCTAGGAGGGGTTGGAAATAAAATTAGATATTGAAAAATTAACGTTTAAATATAATTCTCAGACACCTGTATTTAAAGACATTTCTTTTTCTATGGAAGAGGGAGATAGTTTGTTCTTATTAGGACCAAATGGTACAGGTAAGACTACCTTATTCAAGGTAATAC
>JBGUET010000125.1:0-6807 GCA_041821225.1 Sedimentibacter sp. | reverse complement strand
ATCTCAGCCTCTAGTTTTACTCCGAATTTGTCATTTACTGAGCTTATTACAATGCGCATAAGCTCAAGTACATCTTCACAACTTGCATTGTCCCAATTAACTATGAAACCGCTGTGTTTGTCTGACACCATAGCTCCTTTATATTTAAGACCTTTTAGCCCTGCATCTTCAATTAATTTCGATGCATACCCACTTTCGGGTCTTTTAAACGTGCTACCAGCGCTAGGCATGTTTAAAGGCTGCTTTGATGTTCTTTTCTCATTAAGTTCTTTAATAACATTCATTATTTCATCCCTATTTCCATAAGGTAACTCAAGTTCTGCTTCAAGTACTATTAAATCCGAATCTGTTATTTTTGAATGTCTATATGTAAATTCCATTTCTTCATTAGTAAATTCATAGAGTTCACCATTTAAGTCTATACATTTCACGGTTTTAACTACATCTTTCATTTCACCGCCATAGGCTCCAGCATTCATGTATATTGCACCGCCTAGGTATCCAGGTATCCCACTGGCAAATTCAAATCCTGAAAGACTTTCCCTAGCAAGATACTTAGCAAGAACAGATAAAAGCATACCCGCTCCAACAACTACCTTGTTGTCTTTTTTTGACATATAGTTGAATTTTTCTCCTATTTTCACAACTGCACCGTTGTAGCCATTGTCCGATATCAGTAAATTTGTTCCATTACCAATAATAAACCACTCTACACTATGCTTTTTTATGAGTTCTAAAACTGCTTTTAAGTCATCTGTGTCTTCAGGTTCTACAAATATTCTTGCAGGACCTCCTATTTTAAAATAAGTGTGATTTTTTAAAGGTTCATTTTCTAAAACGACTCCTCTGACACATACAGTCATTTCTTCGCAAAGTTCATTGATTTTTGAATGATATTCCATTATTTCACCCTTCCTAAATCATCTGAGTATATTTTAACATTTCTTTGATATTTTTAAAAGATATATTTTTAATTATTATTCTAATATACAGTTTTGTAGATTTTTTTAAATTGATTTCTACCAATATAAATTGACAGTTATTGTCTATAATGATAGTATAATAATAATAATTGAATAATATTACATTATTATTCATGGACTTTAAATTTTATAAATACAAGGAGACCAACTATGAAAAACAAAGTAATAGAGTTAATCAACAACCTTGAACCAGAGCTTAATGAACTAAGTCTAGAAATTTACAATAATCCTGAACTAGGTTACGAAGAATTTAAGGCTTGCAAGCTCCATAAAGATATTCTGCGCAAGCATGGATTCACGGTGGAAGACAATTTTTCAGGCGTTGAAACAGGCTTTAAAGCTGAATATAGAAGTTCAAAGGAAGGTATAACTATTGCGTACATGGCTGAGTACGATGCTTTGCCGGGCATAGGACATGGATGCGGACATAATATTTTAGGAACTGTAAGCACAGGAGCTGGAATTATTCTAAAACAAATAATAGATGAAATAGGCGGCACAGTTATTGTTTTCGGTACTCCTGCTGAAGAAACAAGTGGAGCAAAAGTTACCTATGTGGAAAACCACGAATTTGACCAGGTAGATATTGCGTTGATGGCTCACCCTGCAAGTGCCTATACTAAAAGCGGCACATCTCTTGCTTTAGAACCTATTCAATTTGAGTTTTTCGGAAAAACATCTCATGCAGCAGCTTCCCCAGAAAAAGGAATTAATGCCTTGGATGCTGCAATCCAAACGTTCAACAGCATTAATGCCTTAAGAGAACATATAAAAAGCGATTCAAGAGTTCACGGAGTAATACTTGATGGAGGAAAAGCTGCCAATGTAGTTCCTGATTATTCCAAGTCGCAATTTTATGTGCGTTCTACTTCTAAGTCTTATAATATGGAACTTTTAGAAAAAATAAAAAATTGTGCTAGAGGAGCGGCTCTTGCCACTGGTACTGAATTGAAAATTACTAAATATGAATTCAATTACGACAACATGGTTACAAATCAAATTTTATCAAATCTTTTCTCTGACAAAATTTATGAAGTTGCAGGAATTGAAATGAAAGAACCTTCAAAAAGTACGGGTTCACTTGATGCAGGTCAGGTAAGTCAAGTATGTCCTACTATTCATCCTTACTTTGACATAACAAATGACACGAACATAATTGGTCACACAAGAGAAATGGCTCATTGTACTTTGACAGACTACGCAAAAGAGCAAATGAAAAATACAATTGCAGCTTTAGTTTTAACTGCTGCTGAAGTTATTCAAAATCAAAAATTATATGATGAAATAAAATATGAATTTGAGCATGCTGTAAAATAATAAATTTTAATTGAAACAATAAAATGCTCCTCACTTAGAGGAGCATTTTATTGTTTCAAATTTTAATTTTTATTAGAATGGTCCGTAATTAATAGCAACGGCAATTACCATGAATACAGCTGCCAACAATGTCCAAAGAACCATTAGTGGAGCTACAAATTTAACCCAATCTTCATATTTAATTTTTGCAACTGATAAGTTCGCCAACAATACTCCTGAAGTTGGAATTATTGAATTTGATATACCATCACCAAACTGATATGCCAAAACTGCTGTTTGTTTTGTAAGACCTAGCACTTCTGACAAAGGTGCCATTATAGGCATTGTTGTTGCAGCCTGACCTGAGCCTGAAGGTATGAAGAAATTCAAAACTGTTTGAATTAACAGCATTCCTACTGCGCTCACTGCTTTTGGCAATGATGAAACAGCAGATGCCATTCCAAATACTACCGTATCAATTATCATGCTTCCTTCCATAATAACAAGTAACCCTCTTGCTAAACCAACAACCAATGCTCCTGTTGTCATGTCTCTAGCTCCAGCAATAAAATGCTTAGCAATATCGTCTAAACTCATACCGCCTGCCAAGCCACCAAAGATACCTATTGCAAGGAATATAGCAGCAATTTCAGTAATATACCAACCAAATTTAAATACTCCGAATATTAATATAGCGATTCCTATTAAGAAAACCCAAAGTACAAGAACATGTTTTTTTGTCATTTGCAAAACATTCTCTAAGTCTATAGCTGTATGTTTTTCTTGTTGTTCTAGTTCATAAACGATACTTTTTGTAGGATCTGCCTTAACTTTATTTGCATATCTGTTGATATATAATATTACAAGAACCAATGTACAAACCCAAACAACAAGTCTCAATGCAATACCAGAAAACATTGGTAATTCAGCAATAGTCTGAGCAACTCCAACAGTGAAAGGATTCATAAAACCAGCAGTAAATCCTGCCGCAGCTCCTAATGCTACAATTGCCATACCTACTATAGCATCATAACCCAGCGCTCTTGAGAGTGCAATTCCAATTGGAACAAATACTATAGCTTCCTCTGCCATACCAATTGTGGCTCCGCCCAAAGAAAATAATATTACAATTATAGGAATTAAAAGTTTTTCCTTACCTCTGAGGCTTATAGCTACTTTACTTATGCCAGCCTCAATTGCTCCAGTTTGATTAACTATGTTGAAGGCTCCTCCAACTATAAATATAAAGAATACAATGCTTTGTGCTGCTCCAAGTCCCTTTGGAAATGCTTTTAATACATCAAAAGGTCCTGCAGGACTTGATTCTACTGTTGCATATGATGTAGGGTCAACCACCATTCTACCATCTGGCAACTCCATTTTTTGATACTGCCCAGCAGGTATTACATACGTTAAAATTGCGATAACAATAATCATTGCGAACAAAATTACATAGGTATGTGGAACTTTGCCCTTCTTCTTTTTCCCTTCCATATAAATCCTCCTCATCTTATTAAAAAATTATTAAAATAAATTTAGTCCATAATATTAATAAGTATTTATTGGTTTAATTATTTATTAATATTATATAAATTTTTTATAATATTAGCACATAAGTTTAATATTTGCAAGCGGTTTTTTTATTTTAATTTACAAAATTTTATTTTTATACATCTTTTTTTGCTTGGCCCCTCTTATAAAATCTGCCTAATGTGTTATTTTCTGTCTTTCCATTTTTTACAGCTATTTTACCATTAATAATGACACAATCAACCCCATCTGGTCTTACTTGAGGGTCCTGAAATGTAGCTTTATCAATTATTGTATCATAATCAAAAATAGTTATATCCGCATCGTAACCTTCTTTTATTAATCCTTTACTTTTCAACTTTAATCGTTTTGCAGGCATATAAGTCATTTTATAAATTGCGTCAAAAAATTCCATGACCTTTTGGTCTCTTACATAGTGACCAATAACTCTTGGAAATGTTCCTGCGCCTCTTGGGTGTCCAGAGTGATTTCTATAAATGCCATCACTTGCAACCATTACAAGTGGATGATTTAAGGCTTGAACTATTTCATTTTCATTCATAACATATGCCACAGCCAGCATATTAGGATATTCTTTTCTTGCCTTTTCAAATAGCTTTTTATCACAAAACATCCCTTTAAATGGTTCCTCTGTGAGCATAATTGAGTCATAGCCTTTATTCCAAAGGTCTAGACATCCGTCATCAAATACAGCTGAACCTATAAATGTGCTAAATGCATCATAAGGGTAGGCATCAACCAAAATATCCGTACCACTCTTTACAATATCTTCTATGAGTTTTAAAGCGTCTGTCATGTTTCCATATGCACTGCAGCTTGATAAATGTGAAATTTGGAATGGAATCTGGCACTCCTTGCCTATAACTGCCATTTCATTTATTGCATCAAGAGCATGTATTGCATCTTTTCTATAGTGAGCAGCTAACAAAAGATCGTCTCTTCCCTGAATTTCTTTTGTAATTTCAATTGCTTCTTCAGTATCTATTCCTGGACAGTACTCCAAGCCGTAAGAAATTCCAATAGCTCCAAAGTCAATTGCATATTTAACCATTTCTTGCATTTTATTAATTTGTTGTTTAGATGATTTCTTATATATATCAGTACTTCCAACTTGATTCCTTAAATAATTATGTCCTATGTATGTCATGTAGTTTACAGGGTTGCCTTTTTCTTCAATAAATTCGTAGAGTTCTTCAATGCTTTGTCTGTTGTTGCCGCAATTACCTACGACGCAGGTTGTAACTCCCATGTTAAGCATAGTATCTGCTATATCGTACTCTTTCTTTTTTGTAAGTGAAAGATCTTCTTCATGCATATGTATGTCTATAAAGCCTGGAGATACATGTTTTCCCTTGGCATCTATCACTTCTTTAGCTTCTTCAAAAACATCCCCTATTTTTGTTATCTTACCGTCTTTAATGCCAATATCCCCTTGAATAGTTTTTTTGTTTTCTGCATCTATAATAATGCCGTTTACAATTTTAATATCTAGCATATTCTACCTCCATTATTTATAATAGTTTAGATAATTACTTTACATGTGAATACTTTAAGTCCCCTATACCTGCATAAGAACGTTGAAATTTTTCAATTAACTATGATTATTCATTAAAATCCATTTTTTCTATCCACTTTTTACCTGAATCAATTTGTCTCTTAACTTCTGCTGGGGCTGTACCTCCAAATGATACTCTCCCATTCACACATCCTTCCATAGTCAGATCTGGGAGAAGTGTTTTGTTAATTCTATCATCTATGTTTTTAAGTTCTTCGTCTGATAAATCATTAAAGTCCTTATTGTTTATTTCGCAGTATTTAACCATCTTTCCAACTATTTCATGAGCTTCTCTAAATGGTATGTCATTTTTTACAAAATGCTCAGCAATGTCCGTTGCATTTAAGAATCCTTTTGTCAGATGCTTTTGCATACTTTCCATGTTGAATTCTGTTTTTTCAATCATTTTTGCAAATATAATCAAGCTTTTCTTTACTGTGTCAACAGTATCAAACAATCCTTCCTTGTCCTCTTGAAAGTCTTTATTGTAAGCAAGTGGAGTTCCTTTCATAACTGTCAAAAGTTGAAATAAATTCCCATACACCCTTCCTGACTTTCCTCTTAATAGTTCTGCCATATCTGGATTTTTCTTTTGTGGCATTATGCTGCTTCCAGTACAAAAGCTATCGTCTATTGAGATGTAACTAAATTCCTGAGAATTCCAATAAACAAATTCTTCTGCGAAACGGCTTATATGCATCATACATATTGAAGATGCGCTCATGAATTCTAAAATGTAATCTCTGTCACTAACCGAATCCATAGCATTTTCAGTTACATTTTTAAATCCCAGAAGTTCTGCAGTCCTTTGTCGGTTTATTGGAATTGTTGTACCTGCCAAAGCACATGAACCTAGTGGATTATAATCTGTTCTTTCCAATGATTGTTGAAATCTTTCTATGTCCCTTTTAAACATCTGAAAATATGCCATTAAATGAAAACCTATAGTCACTGGCTGAGCATGCTGCATATGGGTAAATCCTACCATTATTTTGTCAAAATATCTTTCTGCCTTTTGTAGCAGCACTTGTTCCAGATAAACTAGATTTTCTACAACCTCTGCTATTTCTTTTTTAACATAAAGCCTTGTATCTACAGCAACTTGGTCATTCCTACTTCTTGCAGTATGAAGCTTTTTACCTGTATCTCCAAGTCTATTTATTAATATGCTTTCAACTGCCATGTGTATATCTTCATCATGAACGTTGAATTCTATAAGTCCACTTTCAATTTCTATTTTTATCTCTTTAAGGGTTTTTACTATTTCATTTTTTTCCTTATCACTTACAATTCCCTGCTCACAGAGCATGGTTACATGAGCTATGCTCCCTGCAATGTCACAAGCATACAACCTCTTATCAAAAAAAATGGATGCATTAAATTCTTCAACAATTTCATCCATACCTTTCTCAAATCTTCCAC
>JBGUET010000124.1:0-6851 GCA_041821225.1 Sedimentibacter sp. | reverse complement strand
CATTGATATTTCAATGTATTTTCAGGAAGACGGTTTCCAGGGACGGCCCTTTGACGGTTTCCAGGGACGGTCCTTTTTGATTGATATTTTTAGAGGACGGTTGTTTTTTTTAGCAAACAATTTTAACGTTTTCATGAGTTTTCACAGACAGATTTTCAAGGACTAGGTTTTCAGGAACGGTTTTTTTGACCAATAAAATGAATTGATACAAGTAACACAAATTATACTTATGAATATATTAGGGTATGTCAATTGTTATTTTTAAATAGTGAAATGAATAATGAATAATTATAAATTTTCAAATACAAATTTCATATCAAACATACCGATATTTAACGTGAGTTACTTTTTTTAAAATAAAGAACACAATTAATTATCATATAAAAAGCTCGTAGGTGATCATAATTCAACTCACCTACGAGCCTTGATTCAGTTCAGATATATATTTCATATACTCATAAGACAATCATCTATTAATCCATACTCATAAAAATACTTAAATTTTCCTCTTAAATCCCTAATAATTGTTTTTTCTTTAAATTAAATTCTTCCTGTGTAATAATGCCACCATCAAGCAATTCCTTGAAAGTTTTTATACCTTCAGCTACGGAATTTGCATTGTTTTGTACTGAATTACCTTTTTCACCTACTCCAATGATAGCTGTTAAAGCCGATGTAATCATGTGTAATTCACTTAAATGCTTGCTGTGTTCTATCTGAAAACTATACTCATCTCCACTTGCAGAACCTGCACTAGATTCCACCTTATCCCAACAAGAATTAGATAGGTATAAGTTAAGTTTAAAGCTATGAGTAATATCTTCTTGTTTGTTATCTTTATCATCATGATTAACATGAATAACAGGTATGTAGACCATTGGTGTGATTTGTGGTGCAACATCACCTTTGTTAAAGCGCTCAATTACACATTGTTCTTCAACTAGCTCATAGCCAATTAGCTCTTCAAACTTAAAAACAGGTGGATTATTTGTATTTCCACACATGTTTAACGGAATGGTAAAAATTCTATTAGCCTCATCAATGTTCAAATTTGTCCAACCAATTGATATTTTCTTGTTTGGACGAAATATATTTTCTAAATATTTTGCATTTTCCTCTCGCATAGCAAGATGTTTTTTTAATCCCTCCAAAGAAAGCTCGTCAATCTTACCATTTACCATTGATATTTTTGATGAACAATCAGAACAAATAGGTGTTTTGTTTTCAATATGTGTTGCTAACAATCTCGGTGTAGCATTGCCACAAATTGGGCAAGGTTTTTTGTTGTTTGAGAATAATCCCATAATATTTATCTCCTAAATTAAATTTTTATCGTGTTCCGCCGCCACTACCACCACCGCTGAAACCACCACCACCACTAAAGGAACTACTTCCACCGCTACCACCAGATCGAGCTGATTGTGCCGTTTGTGCTGCTCCATATGATGCGTTGGTGTACCTGTGTGCAATTAAATAATAATAATGCGCATTTTCACTATATTGTGTCGCATTTGGATAAATTTTTTCAAATTGCTCTATAACCTTATCTGCAATGCCTAAAAGCGTAGCAAATACAAGGTAATCCTGCCAAATAACACTTTCTGAAATTGACCTTTCTCCAATAATAGAGAATTCAAGGAGATATTTTTTAAAGCCCATAATATTTAAAAGCAATTTTTCCCCACGCTGTGAAAGTCCTAAAGGCTTTGCCGCTTTTGAAGTATCATAGCAATCGATTTGTGACAAAGTATTTATACCGTCTTGCTTTGCATCTTCTATAATGGCCATAATAGCTGTATTATTTTTACTGCTATACTTTTGAAGTTCATGCTCCTGTAAAATTTGGTCGGTACTGCTTGCTAATATTAGCAAATCATATAGTTTATGGGATGCTACCCCAATAAACTCAGGTGGTTTTACAAGTTTTAGAGAAATGCTTTCTTTTTCTTTGCCAAAAAAACCAACAGTTTTTTCATTAATAGGCTCAAGGCAACCGTCGTTAATCAGCTTTAAAAATGCCGAACCAATAATATTCCCGTCATTACTTGTTTGACTAAACTTACTAGCTAGTGCAAAAGTAGCTTCTAAATTTCCTGCAATAGGCGCTTCTCTAAAATAATCTGCATTTTTGTAAAGTTCATTTATTTTCTTTTTTGCCTTGCCTTTTCGTTTAATAAAATAATAAACAATAAAAAGTGGAAAAGCCATGTTTAAAAATCCCATAAGCAAAACCAAAAACGAATTTTTTTGTTGCGGAATTTCAGAAGAACTGTCATATTCATCTGTGTCTTGATTGTAATCACTGCCCTGTATGGCCTGTGCTTTTACATCTTCAAATGATTTATCCACTACTCTTGTTGGACTAATCAAACCTTTATTTAATTGCATCATAATAATTACACTATCAGAGCTTGAGGACAATGGATTTTGTGTATATGCTACTACTTTACCATTTTCAAAATTAATTTGCCCATCAAAACCAAAGGCCCATATTCCACAGTTATTTTCATCAAGATTTATTCCTTTTTGAGTGGTGATTTTCACGGTTACGTCAGTAGGTAATGTTCCCATTCCAGAGTTTATAAACTGAAAATTAAAACCATCATAATCCGTATATGCCCCAACAAAATTATTTATTTTATATTCAATAGCATAGCGTTTTTGTCCATATTCGTTAATCCCCCAGCAAAGTTCATATCCTCTAGAGGTTTCAACTATGCCGTACTTTCCAACTTTATCATCAAAACTAGCATCTATGTTCCAATCATCCACATATGTATATGCTCCATTTGCGTCTGAAACAAGAAAATCAGATATGCTCATTTCACCTAAATTTTCTATGGGTATATAACCTTCCGTACCTTCGGTGAAATTACCGTTCCATGTTTGTGTAATATAGGCTGAACCATCATCATAAATTACAACATCAACATTTATATCAGAAACATTATTTGCTGCCAATGCTACTTGGCCCATTAAAGTAATGAATAAAACCATACAAAGCATAGTACAAATAATTTTTTTTACCATATGCACCCTCCATTTTCGAATATTCATTACTTCATATTTGGCATATTTGCTTTTTCATCCAAAGCTTCTAAATAATCTCGCTTTGAAAAGCCTAGAATACCTGCAATCATAGATGCAGGGAACATGCGTATTGCACGGTTTAACTTTGTAACGCTATCGTTGTAAATCAATCTACTAGTACGTACCATGTTTTCATATTGGCTAACTGCATCCATCGATTTGATGTAAGTCTGGTCAGCCTTTAAATTAGGATAACTTTCTGCCACAGCCATGATTTTTCCCATGGCCTCTGTAATAATATTCTCCTGCTTCCTGATATCATCAGGTGAAGAGTCCCTAGTAATAGAGCGTCTTGCTTTAATAGTTTCTGTTAAAGTCTTGTATTCATGTTCAGCATATCCTTTTGTCAAATCCAAAAGTGAAGTCAAAGCATCCCATCGTGAAGAAAGTTGCACGCCAATTTGTGACATCGCATTATTAATATTTTCATCAAGTGCAACAAATGTGCGTTGTACTGATATTACCCAAAAAACAAGTGCCACAATAATAACTAAAACCGCAATTGCATAAATCATAATTAATCCTCCATTTAAATTTATTTAATTTTTATTTCTTTTCAAAAGGTTCTGAAACTTTTGTCAACTATTCTTGCCAAGTAGGAATCATTTCATCATAAGTGAAAATAATTTCTTCATACTAAACTTTCTCCTTTGAATTTTAATAGCAATTACTAGCATATCAGATTTATTCACGGAAAAATATTCATTGCATGAATCGACACTTTTTCGACATGAAATGACGAATGAAATATAGTATGGAATAACATTAGCACAAATTACTACTTTATGCTATAATTCAAAAGTAATTTTTTTTATATTAGGAGTATTATTTATGTTAAGAATAGCTATCTGTGATGATAACATAGCAGACCTTTCAAATATGGTTTCACTGGTAAATGAGTATAAAGTTTTGAAATGGAATAAGCATACAATTACATATACTGCATTCAATAGTGCAGTTGATTTAATTGCAGCAATGGTGTCAGGACAACAATATGAACTAGTGATATTAGATATTATAATGCCTTTTATAACGGGTATGGATGCCGCAAAAGAAATACGACAATTCAATCAAGATGTTAAAATTATATTTTCTACATCCTCTACGGAATTTGCAGTTGAGTCTTATGCAGTAGATGCTTATTACTACGCTATAAAACCTATATGGAAAGACAAACTGTTTATCCTTTTAGATAGGCTTATTTCCGAAATGGAAATTGATAATAATATAAGTTTTTTGGTAAAAAGCAAAACAGGACTTACAAGGATTTACATAAACAAGCTAGAGTTCGCGGAAATTATTAGCAGAACAATACTTTATCACTTAACAGATGGCTCAGTTATAGAAGCTGTTGGATCAATGTCCATGCTTGAAAATGAAATCATCATAAATCCTTGCTTTATAAAACCTCATCGTTCTTATATTATTAATATGCAGCACATAGACACGCTTAGCCAACGTGAAGTTAAAATGAACTCGCTTGCTGTAGTACCAATAGCAAAGGCTAATTATCGTACTGTAAAGTCTACTTATTTAACTTTTGCATTTAAGGAGTTGAAAAACCATTAATTTATCTGAAATAATCTACGCATTATTAATAATATTATTTGATTTTATCGTTATGTACATGCTCATTAATGTGAATTTTAAAAAAGTAAACAAACTAAATTTGATTTTAGCCTTATTCATTTTTGCTTTCTCCCTTATTCTAAGCTCATTTGTTGCATATAAATATGGTCGCGAAGCATTTACAACTTATTTCCCAATGCTTGTTCAATTGCCTATTTTCGTTGTGTTTTACACCATCTCAAAATATAGAGGAGCAAAAATTTTATTTGTTTTTCTTTCGACTTTTATTTTTTCCAGTCCAGTTCTCTGGTCACCATTTATTGTGGGTGCATTTGTTAATTATTCTTTAAAAGTTATGATGTTAGCTTCTTTGATTACATATTTTGTAATGTTATTACTTGTATACAAGTATATTGCTCCATTGTTTCACTATGCTCTTGAAAATCTTCAAAGCAATTGGCTATCTCTATGTTCTTTGCCTCTATTGTATTCATTATTATCATATTTAACAAATCATTATAATAACACAATTGCAGGGTGGCAAGAAACAGCGTATTTTCGCATATTGATTCTCGCAATCATATATTCTTCATATATGATTATTCTTATGCTATTTAAGCAAACAAGAGACCATTTTGTTTTGAAAAACGAGCAAACAATTTTAACCTTGCAAATGGATTCAATGAAACAATATTTATCTGTTCTTGAAAATTCACATGAAATGGCGGTAATCTACCGCCATGATTTAAGGCACCACTTACAGTATATTAATACCTGTATTTTACAGTCTAACTTTCAAGAATCTAGTAAGTATATTAAGAATATATGTAGTGAAATTCAGGAATCAGGAGTAGTACTTTATTGCGAAAACAATGATACAAATATGATACTTTCCGCTTATGTAACGAAAGCAAAAAACAAAGAAATAAAGATTAATATAGACGCAATCATTCCTAAATCAATTTCATTTGCCACAACTGATCTATGTGTTATTTTATCAAATGGAATTGAAAATGCCATATATGCTTGCGAAAAAATCATTGATAGTAAAAAAAAGGAAATCAATCTTACTTGTCATTTCAAAAAAGATAAAATGTTCATTCAAATTACTAACCCCTACCAGGGTGATATTGAATTTAATAATGATATTCCAATATCAAATGTTGACGGTCACGGAACGGGTACCATAAGCATTGTTAAAATCGTTACAAAATACCAAGGTATTTATTCTTTTGAGACAAAAGGTAACATATTTACGCTAAGTGTCATTGTTTAAAAGAAGACAGAAAAAAGACAATATAAGACAAGTGAAACGTCCCCATGTCTGAATGGCCCAATGGCTGCAATATACCTTCAAATATTTTGTTATTAACCTTCCAATATCTTCAAAATCCCGTTGCTACCATCAACCTCTAAGAGATCTCCATCTTTAATAATGTCCATGATACCCATAAGCCCACTTACACATGGAATACCATACTCACGAGCAATGATTCCACCGTGTTGAAGCGGCCCACCAATTTCCATCACCACCCCAGCTGCATTTGTAAATATTGGTGTCCAAGATGGCTCCGTTGCCTTTGCAACCAATATCTCCCCAGCCTCAATAGACTTTTCATATGGTGTGTGAAGTACTTTTGCACGCCCAATTACTTTGCCTGGAGCAATGGCATCACCGACAAAATCACCATCCTTGATTTCAAGTGTTGGTTTATAAATTTTACCTCGACTGTCAATTACTAGAGGCCATTCATTGGTAGTTAGATAGCCTGATAAATTCTTCTCCCTAGCATCACGAAGGTCAAAGGATATGTCCTTTTGAGCCTTAGCAATTTCATTTGCTTTTAAATCAAATATATCATAGGCCTTATCAAGTCTTCCTTGCTTTACCCATTCATCTGCTATTTCAAGACAAATATTGTGAACCTTTGCAAAGATAAGTACAATTATGTACTTAGGATGTTCTCTGTATCCAAAGGTTGCTTTCAGTCTTGCTGCTGCATCAATAAACTTTTTTTCTTTTCCATTTTGTTTTGCAACAGCTAGCAACCTATCATATGCCTCCTGTCGCTTTTCTTTAACTGTCAAAATCTGATTCTCTGCTGTATTGATTTCAATTAATTTATCATATAGCATGCCAACATCTTCATAAATTCTTTTAGAAGCTACGTCAATTTCATAAAAACCGCGTG
>JBGUET010000123.1:0-6960 GCA_041821225.1 Sedimentibacter sp. | reverse complement strand
GGAATAACTCAAAATTGAAACAATCAATAACTTCCATAATGACTGATTCTGTTGAATTAAATCAAACAGTGCCTTTTGAGTGGGATGTGTTATATACATTTGATCCATATACAAGTAAATTGCAAATTGAAGAAATTATTGGCTTTAAAAGTAATTCGATTAGAGAGAATAACATTAACGAAGGGATGGTACATTTGTTATTTGTAAAGGATGAAAAAGTAGTAGCAAGCATTTTAGGTTATAGTGAAAATTTAGGGTACCGTATAGATTTTACAGATAGAGTAAGTTACTCAGATAATTCGATTTTTAATATTGATAAAAACAATGATGTAGTAATTTTGTCTCTTGCGAAATAAGCATAATCAAAGTGATTTTGGGGGCGTTTCACTGACTCACCAACTTTTGGGTAGAGAGTTACCTGACTATATGGTAAAGAATACTTGTGTTATTTAAGTAGAAATAAAAGAATGTACAGGTAAATATTGTGACAGTTATTGAAAAAGGACTTAAAAATTAAAATTGATATTTATCAATCAAAAATAACTGGTCCATCAAAAGCTGAAGTGAAGGATTATAAAATAGAATAGTAGTGTCAGACTTGGCACTACCATACATAACAGCAAGGAGATTTAATGAAAAAAATAGTATTTATAATATTAACCCTAATTTTGTTTGTAGGTTGCCAGGCAAAAGACTTAAGTAGTGGACCTAGTGAATATGAACAATATATTGGTATAGTAGAATTAAATGAGAGAGAATACAAATTAATCAATATGGCAACTAATTCTGATAGTCTGATTTATGAATATAAAGTTGATGCTTTAGAACAGGTGTTATTAGTTGTAGATTGGTATGAAAATGGAGAAATAATTGAAACACAAAAATATGCATCTAAAACAAATGAAAAAGAAGGATTCATTGTTATAAATAGCAGTGATGCGAGTAATATTAATCTATTAGCTCATATAAACAATAGTACCGTGAATGTTGAAACACCTGCTGTTTATGATAATACAAAAATGGCAGTGATGCGTAGAGGTTTTGGAGGTAATGTTGAATTAGATGAGGATCCTATATGTATTTATTATAAAGGATATACAGGTAATGCAGATGTTGAAAGTATAAGTGCAATAGATTTTGAGCCCTATATTATGCGTCAATTTGACCACGGGTTTTCAATAAAAGTTATATTTGAGTAAATTCAATTCACGGGGACGGTTTTGGGGAACCCTAAACCGTCCCCAAAATATTATGTGTGATGATTAATTAGAGAAATAAAAATATTTTCCTTTATTTTGTAACGAAAGTTAATTTAAAAGCACTTATTAGTAGGAGGTGATTGCAAAATATCCACATGGCGTTGTCAGATTGCAAAGCACCTATGGCTAAAGGAATTTGAAAAAAGAAAGCGATACACTTCAGATACAATTGATAAAAATTTAGATAATTTTCTTGCTAAAGAAGATGTTGAATATGAGGTTTTAGCAGGAGAATCTAAAATTGAATTATATAAGATGCTTCAGAGCTTGGATGAAATGACTAGAGAAGTTATGTACCTAAAAAGTGCCCTTCAATGTAAACAGTCCTAGTCGGACTAAATATTTTATGTTTTTCGTAATCGTTGCTTTGTCAACCTTTTCTATTATACCGATAAGGTCGTAAAAGAGCCTTGACATTATACCGATATCGGAATAATATAAAGAAGAGGTAAAAAAATATGAATTATATTAGTGTAAGGGAAGTAAGTGAAAAATGGCATATAAGTGACCGACGTATAAGATCTCTTTGTAGCGAAGGCCGAATAGAAGGCGCAGTAAAATTTGGACGTAATTGGTCTATTCCTAGAGATGCAGTAAAGCCTGTTGATGGACGTGAAGGTAAGAAAAAAATATATATCAGTTTAGTCAATGATTTTCACCTAATTGATAGATTAAAGGAAAAGATAGACACATATAGACCCTTGTCAGCGAATCTTGCGAAATCACTTCATGATAAGTTGGTCGTTGAATGGACATACAATAGTAATGCTATTGAAGGAAACACATTAACTATGTCAGAAACGAAAGTTGTTCTTGAGGGCATTACCATTGGTGGTAAAAGTATGGTTGAACACCTAGAGACAATTAATCACCGAGAAGCTATTATATTTGTAGAAAATCTAATCGCTGGAAATGAACCATTGTCAGAATGGAACCTGAAAAATATTCATGCACTAATTCTGAAAGAGATAGATAATAAAAATGCCGGACGATACAGAAATGAAAACGTGCTAATCAGTGGTGCAAAGCATATACCACCGAAGCATTTTGAACTTGACTATCTAATGCAAAAGTTGGTAAAAGAGTACAACCAAGATTGGGAGGATTTGCATCCAGTTGTGAGAGCGACACTCCTCCATGGAGAATTTGTCAAAATCCATCCGTTTATTGATGGCAATGGAAGAACGGCAAGACTGTTACTGAATTTTGAATTGATGAGATGTGGTTATACACCAGTAATTATTAAGAACGAACAACGTGCAACATACTATGATGTCTTGGATCTTGCCCATACAACAATGAATTATGGCCCATTTATTAAACTAGTATCAGATTTAGTTGTTGAATCTGAAGAACTGTGGTTGTCAGTATTGGAATAAAAGTATCTGCGACCTTGCGTTCACGCATGTGGAAACTGTCTGTCTGATTGAACGAAAATAGCCAGTAAAATCAAGGGGTTCAGTGGATAATCAATCATACAGTTTCGTGTGTTTTAAGTCTTTGGGAACAGAAATAGTCATTAAATATACCCATATGATGTGTGTATTGCCATTATGGTTGAATGATTTAATAAAAGTGAGAATGTAGTCACAGAATAAGGTAATACAGATTATTTAAATTTGACTTAGAAAGGAATTGAGGAAAATTATGAAAATATATAATAAAAGTGCATTTTTTGCTGGGGTATTTTGTGCATGTTTGCTTCCTCTCTTTGCACTTGATATTTTGCATGCAGACTTGTGGCAGTGGTTAATAAGCATTGCTATTTCTACAAAGCTATTGTATGTTGGACTTTCCAAAGCAGGTAGTGAACGTGACAAAATCATAAAAGAGAAGTATAAAGAAACAGCCATTACCCTTAATGGACGGTTTTATTATTTAAAGACAAATTTACCATGGATAATTATGGGTGCTTTTTTCATCATTACACTTACATTACGTTTAGTATTATATGTTTTCTTACCAACTTGGATGGGTGTTGTGTTTCTTATTCTCTTGGCAATATCGGTAGCTTATAGCATTGGTATTGATCGCGGTATATACAAATATATTTATTCTCAAAAAAATGAAGATAGTATTTAATATAAGATAGCTAACTAGAAGACGAAATATTATGATTATAATAGGCAGCAGGTCATCATAGATCTTTACGGACATTCAATAGTAAAAAGACTGCGAGCCATAAACAGGGGATAAAAAGTGAGCTTTTATCCCTGTAGGTGTTGATTCTGTTTCACTGGGAAACCTTACATATACCCCAATGGAGATAGATAAAGAAATAGGGTATGTTCTTTTAAAGAGAAGTATTACAGGGAGGTATAAGATATCACATTTTGCCCATGGTAGTGGTGGTTTTCGTAATGGAGTTGTAAAAATCGGCGACCAAAAATATCTGCTTTTAATGGGGCGAAACACTTAGGTGAAATCGCTAAAGTTAAATTTACTATAGATGTAAATCATGAATACGAAATTGATGTACCAAAACAGGATGTTTTTTTAGAATACACTGAAGTAAATAATAATGTCCAAATAGGACCTGCAGTTTTAGATAAGATAACACTTTACAATACTGAAGGGATAGAGGTAACTTCGGAGTTTGATTTGAGCGGTGGTAGTATACAATAAAATGAGCATAATAGGTGTATTTCTAATTTGAATTCAAGAAATTTGGGGACGGTTCTTTTTGATTGACGAATTTATAAGATTTTATACCATAGATGATGACAATTTATATATAGATACCAAGGAAGAAGCGGAAAATATTAAAAATATTGCAAATTATACAATTGAAAAGTTTGCTAATGAAAATAAACTACTGGATCAAAATCAAGTAATCATTGATAAAAAGGAAGAGTTGTTTGAAATATTACTGAAATTAAATTTAATTACTTACTGAGATATAACCAGTACATGTAATGGATCTTTTATAAAGTGACAGATATTGTAAAAAGACTAAAAAACGAAAATTAATATTTATCAATCAAAAATAACCGTCCCTAAAAACTAGAAAATGGAATTTTGTGACGGAGGTACTATGGGTAGGAAACCAAAGGTAGTAAGGTTGTTGACAGACCAGAAATAAAATTATATAATATTATTGAACGAACGTTACAAAATATTTAAGGAAAGGTTAGATAAATATGTCTCGAAATAGAGAGTTTAACTATCAAGAGGTTATTAATAAAGCATTGAATTTATTTTGGCTCAAGGGATATCATAACACTTCTGTACAAGATTTAGTTGACCATTTGGAGCTAGGACGTGGTAGTTTGTATAATACCTTTGGGAATAAACATGATTTGTTTTTAGAAGTTTTAGATAATTATATTGCTAATAGAGATGCTGAGTTGCTAAGAAAATTAAAAGTATCTCCAGTAAGAGATGCTTTTAAAAACTATATGTATGCTACAATTAATAGGATAGTATCTGATGAAAATAATCAAGGCTGTTTTATTGTTAATACAATGACAGAACTTGCTTCAACTGACAATGAGGTGGCTATACGTCTTAAAAAAAGTGAAAAGCAATTAGTAGCTTGTTATACTGAGGCACTATGTTTTGGAAAAGAGAATGGAGAACTTTATTTAGAAAAAGATCCATATCAAATAGCACTATTTTTGTCTAATACCATGAAAGGACTTAGAGTTATCTCTAGAGTTAATAATTCTAAGGAAGAGCTAGAAAATATTGTGAGAATTGCTTTAACAATTCTATATTAATTTTTTGTATATTTTGTAACGAACGTTCAAAAATAAGCAAGAAAAGGTGGAAAATAAAATGAAATATGATGATTTTATTGAATTAGCAAGAAAAAGACGTACTATTCGTAAATTTACATCCAAAGAAGTTACTAGGGAAGAAGTTTGCAAAATAATTGAAGCAGGTAGATTAGCCCCTTCATCTTTTAATTCACAACCTTGGGAGTACGTTGTAGTTCAAGATGAAGCTTTAAGGTTAGAGATTGTACGATATCTACAAGCTGCAATGCAAGGAAAGACTACAGAAGAAGTAGAGGTTAATATGTCTGTTACTTTTGCTACAGCTCCAACATTCATTATTCTTTACGGAGATCCAAGAGTAAGACCCTTTGGACCACCTCATTTGATTGCAGATGATATACTATGGGATTTTAATCTAGCAACTACAATGGCAACATCTTTTCAACAAATGCATCTTGCAGCAACAAGCTTAGACTTAGGTGCTATGTGGGTTTCTGCTAGTCATAAAGCTGGTGTTGATGAAAAAATAAGAGCATTATTAGGAATACCAAAAGATTTAGTTTTATTTGAATTAATGGCTGTAGGACACCCAGATCAAGTTGCAAATGAAAAAAACTTAAGAAATATTGAAGAAATAACACATTGGAATATGTGTGGAGAAACAGACTTTAGAACAAAAGAAGAAGTAGCAAAATACTTTAAGAAAAGTTAATACAGCATATAATGATTAGAGGAACAAACAAGGAAAAAAATTCAAAAGCTGCATATAAAATTAGCGGTAGAAATAAAAGAAGAACTTGAGTTCTATATAATAAAGTGACTGATATTGCAAAAGGCCTGAGAATTAAAATTGATATTTATCAATCAAAAATAACCGTCCCTAAAAGTCCCTAAAAGTTCTAAAAAGGAGACAGATAATTGTCTCCTTTAGCTTAATTTATAAATATTTCTTTTCCTTGTTGTCTTCAATAAATTTAAGAATCCCCGAACCAACAGGTGGACATCCTTTGCAAAATGGCAGGCCCTTTCCTGCTTGACCAGCACAATTTCCTACAAGCACAAGACACTCTTTAATAAGATCCTCATCATCTAAATCCTTACCTGTTGCTAAAACAAGCCTGTTGTAATCATCAAACTTATTACCGTGATTCTTAATAAATGCCATTATTGTTGCGCTGCATGCACTGCAAGTCCCCTTATCAATTACATCTATATATGGATAAAGGTTTGAAAGTCGTATCATATCAGCTGTTTGAAATTCTTTTGCGTATTTCAAATAATCTTGAGGTTCTACTTCTATATCTTCAAATGATGATGTGCCGCA
Source organism: Sedimentibacter sp. (assembly GCA_041821225.1). Classification (GTDB taxonomy): domain Bacteria; phylum Bacillota; class Clostridia; order Tissierellales; family Sedimentibacteraceae; genus Sedimentibacter. The sequence continues at coordinate 658 of JBGUET010000123.1, read as the reverse complement.
TCTCTCTTGAACAATATTAACATGTGAAACCAAAGAAGGGTCCATTCCCATTAAGGAAATACCTACGTAGTCTGCTGCTGTAGGGTCCTTGCTTGCAACAACCAAGTCAAGGTTTATAGTGTTTCCAACTGCTGGACCAAATCCCTCCATGCAAATAGTTCCATCTAGTACCACATAATCCGGAAGGAGCACCGTTGTCATGTCTCCAATTTCTATATCAAGGCACTTTCCTTTCTCGGGCTGTGGATTGGGCTTGTCAATTCTGTGGAGAATTGTTTTTTCCATACGGTAGAGACATCCCTTCATGTTCTTTATTCCCAGGGTCGCACCAGTGTACATATGAGTTTTAATAACGGGAAGGATTTCGGGGACGGTTCTTTTTGATTGACAAATTTCAAAAATAGTAGCTGATAAATATTCAAATGAGATATTAAATATGTTTAAAAACAAAGATGAATTTATAAGAGTCCTTAACATAAATGATGACAATTTGTATATAGACACCAAGGAAGAAGAAACGGAACACATTGAAAATGTTGTAAATCATACACTTGAAAAGTTTGCTAATGAAAATAAAATAGTTGATCAAAACCAGGTAACCATTGATAAAAAGGAAGAGTTGGCCGAAATATTATTGAAATTAAATGTAATTACTTAC
>JBGUET010000122.1:0-6982 GCA_041821225.1 Sedimentibacter sp. | reverse complement strand
ATATAAGGGACATGGAACAGACAAAGCTTTGGTTGCAGGGATATTAAATATGGATCCATGGGATGAAAATTTAAAAAAATCATTAGAAATAGCTGCTGATAAAGGGATAGAAATTATATTTACTCAGGCTGATTTAGGAGATGTTCATCCTAACACTGTTAAATTTATTATAACAAATGAAGATGGACAGGTAAATGAAGTGACAGGTTCTTCCATAGGAGGAGGAAATATTTTAATTTTTGATATTGATGGACAAAAAGTTGAATTTACTGGGGAGCGTCCTACATTATTAACGCAGCATAAAGACTTGCCAGGTGTAGTTTCAAAGATATCATCATTTTTATATGACGGGAATATGAATATTGGAAATATGAGAGTTTACAGAAGCGGCAAGGGTAAAATGGCTACAATGGCATTAGAGACAGACAGCTTAATTCCTGAAGAAGTTATAAATAAAATTAAACAAATGGATGAGGTTGAAAACATTAAATTTATAAATCCCATTGTGGAAGGAGGCATATAATATGTTTGTTTCAAGCGGAAATGAGTTAATTGAAATATGTAAAAAAGAAAATATATCTATATATGAATATACAATAAGAGAAGAGATGGTTAATAGCAATCTAAACAGAGAGAAAGTTATGGCCAAAATGAAAAAAAACCTTAAAGTTATGATTAATTCATCTAATTATGCTCAAGAAAATATTGTTAATTCAGTTAGTGGGCTCATAGGTGGAGATGCATATAAATTAAAACAATATACAGATAAAAGTGTATCGTTAACAGGGGATTTCATGACTAAAGCAATGGCAAGAGCCATATCGTCCTCCGAAGTCAATGCAGCTATGGGTAGAATTGTAGCATGCCCAACAGCAGGTTCATGCGGCATATTACCAGCAGTTGTTTTATCTGCAGGAGAAAAATTACAAAAGACAGAAGAGGAATTAATAAATGCATTATTTACAGCAGCAGGGGTAGGCATTATCATAGCTAAAAATGCTACATTATCTGGGGCTGAAGGTGGTTGCCAGGCAGAATGTGGTTCAGCAGCAGCAATGGCTTCAGCTGCAGCAGTAGAAATGATGGGGGGTACGCCGGAACAGGCATTAGATGCAGCAGCCATAGTCATAAAGAATGTTCTTGGTCTTGTTTGTGACCCTGTGGCAGGACTAGTTGAAGTTCCGTGTGCAAAGAGAAATATTGCAGGAACAGTCAGTGCACTTACTACCGCAGATTTGGCAATGAGCGGGGTTAAAAGTAAAATACCTTTTGATGAGGTAGTGTGGGCAATGTACAAAGTAGGTAGGCAGCTTCCTCCTGAATTAAGAGAAACGGCCATGGGTGGCATTGCAATTACTCCCACTGCATTGAAGCTGAAAGAAGAAATTTTCAATAATAAGTAGAAGCTCAACTTGTTGTTTAATATGAAATTCAAGTAGTTTAAATGTTAAATTGTACATGCTTGCTTTTTATTTAGCAGAAAAATTTAATTCATGTTGACAAAAAAGAGTTGATTAGCTAAACTTATAATGTTCAATAATTTTTCTGCATATCATTATGGAAGAGTATCGAAGTGGTCATAACGAGCCGCACTCGAAATGCGGTTGCCTAAACGGGCACGTGGGTTCGAATCCCACCTCTTCCGCTTATGCCCTAACCCAATATGTTTGAGCGATAGCGAAAAACAGATTGAAGGTAGGTCAAACGCAACGAGCACCAAATTTGTGCGACAAAAGGAGCAAACAAATTTGAAATGCGAGACTGCACATACATTAATTAAACAGAGGAGTTGATTGAATGAAGGATGTTAGACTGGCTAAGGAACTGTTAGAGAAAGAAAAATTCGCCTTAGCAATAGTCAAAGATGGAAAACTTGTTTTTTCAAGTTATGAAAGAGGTATTAAACCACTGTATATAGCTGTTGAACAGCTTAAAGATGAACTAGAAGGTTCAAGCGTTGCAGATAGGGTTACAGGTAAGGCTGCCGCAATGCTTTGCAAATATGCAAATATAAAAGAATTGAATACAAGACTAATATCAGAAAATGCAATAAATGTATTCAAAGAAACATCAATTATATATGAGTATGAAGAATTAGCCCCATACATAAAAAATCGTGACAAAACAGGAATGTGTCCTGTTGAGACCATATCGCTTAAATCCAATGACATTAGTGAACTTTTGTCAGGCATAGCAAATTTTTTAGAAAGTATAAAGTAGGTTGTCTAATATGAAAATAGCTGTAATAGACGGCATGGGCGGAGGAATTGGAAGTCAAGTTGTAGAAAGATTGAAATCTTTAAATAACAATGATATTGAAATCATTGCGCTGGGAACGAACTCTCAAGCTACTTCCAATATGTTAAAGTCTGGTGCTCATGAAGGTGCAACAGGAGAAAATGCAATTGCCTGGATGTGCAAGAAAGTAGATATAATAATAGGCCCACTAGCAATTATTGCAGCAAATTCCATGATGGGAGAAATTAGCCCAAAGATGTCGGAAGCCGTTGCAAGCAGTCCTGCAAGAAAATTGCTTTTGCCCGTAAGCAAATGCAACATAGAAGTTGTCGGACTTGAAGACATGCAATTTAAAACAATTTTTAATGTACTTACAGAAACAATAAAAAAAATATTAAATGAAAAATAACCATGAAGGTTAGCTAGTTTAACTTTCATGGTTATTTTATTTCTTTAAAAAAGCTTATATCAAAAAAATAATTGATACATCACCGGAGGAAAAAATGAATAAAAAAATTACAACTAAAGAATTAGTATTAAGCGGATTATTGCTAGCTACTGGAATAATAGTACCAATGATATTTCACATGCTTGGGGTTATGGGTTCTATTGTATTGCCAATGCATATACCAGTATTAATAGGTGGACTATTATTATCACCAAGTCTAGCTTTAAGTCTAGGTATTGTTACGCCAATTATAAGTGGAATACTGACAGGAATGCCAGTATTATTTCCAATGTCAATAATTATGGCCTTTGAATTAGGGACATATGGACTTGTTTCATCTCTGTTAACAAGAAAGATGAAATTATCAGTTGTTCCAACATTAATAATTTCCATGATTTCAGGAAGAATTGCTGCAGGATTTGCAGTAGCTGCCTTAATCCAGTTGTTTGGAATAAATATGGATCCTGTATTATATATAAAAGCATCAATTATAACAGGACTTCCGGGAATTATCATTCAATTAATTTTTATCCCCACACTTGTTTATGCAATTAAGGCATATTCAGCTAAAACATCAGTTAAATATTAGTCAAACAAAAAAGTCTTATTTTAAGACTTTTTTTGTTTATAATTTTGTGTCGTCGACTTCGTCAAGCCATGTTTTAATTGGCTTAATTACTGCCTCAATTGTTGAATCTTCAAAAGGACTTTTCAAATTGCCTTGCTTTAAAAGTTCTAGGAAAGGTTTAGTTCCTCCAATTTTGCATAGGTGGAGATATTCATTCCAAGCCTGTTCTTTATCCCCTAAATTAAATTTAACCCAATATTGGAATGAACAAACCTGTGCCAATGTATAGTCAATATAATAAAATGGGTTGCCGAATATGTGACCTTGCCTAAACCAATAGCCTCCATCTTCGTAAAAAGAATTATTTCCATAATCAATCCATGGTAAATATTTTTTTTCTATCTCTCTCCACAAACCTCGTCTCTCCTCAGGAGTCATGTTTGGATTTTCATAAACCTTGTGCTGAAATTCATCTACAGTTACTCCGTAGGGAATGAAAAGCATAGAACTTGACAAATGGGAAAACTTGTACTTTAGTTCATTTTCTTCAAAAAATAAATTCATCCATGGCCATGTTATGAATTCCATGCTCATAGAGTGGATTTCACAAGCTTCCAATGTAGGAAATATAAGTTCTGGTATGTCTATATCCTTGCTTTCATAAACTTGGAACGCATGACCAGCTTCATGTGTCAATGTGTCCACATCATCTGAAGTTCCATTGAAGTTTGAAAATATAAAGGGTGATTTATAATCTTGAATAAAAGTACAATATCCTCCTGATTGTTTGTTTGGTTTTGTTTCAAGGTCAAACAAATCTTTTTCAACCATGTAATTAAAAAACTCTCGAGTTTCAGGAGAAAGTTCACTGTACATTTTCTTTGCATTATTAACCATCCAATCTTTGTTTCCTTTTGGTTTTGCATTTCCATTAGTAAAATCTAAATCCTTGTCATAATACTTGAAGTCCCTTAAGCCTAGTCGTTTAGCTTGGCGTTTTCTTAGTTCAACTGATAAGGGAACTACGTATTTTAAAACTTGGTTTCTGTAATTTTCAACATTTTGAGCATTATAATCAGATCGGTGCAGCCTTATATAACCTAATTCAACAAAATTTTTGTATCCTAACTTGATTGCAATTTTATTCCTCGTTTTAACCATATCATCAAATATCTTATCGAATTTTTCAATGTTTTCTTTGAAGAATCCGCTGTATTTTTCATGAGCTTCTTTTCTTGTTTGTCTGCTTGAAGATTGCATATATGGTTGCATTTGAGAAAGATTTAATACTTTTCCATCATAATTTATTTTTGCCGATGAAATGAGTTTGTCATATTCGCTTTGCAGTTTGTTTTCTTCCTGAAGGTCATTTAAAACTTCATCAGAGAATGTTTTAATTTCCAGTTCTGCCTTAGTAAAATATTGAGGCGCAATTTTTTTCTTAAGTTCTTCCTTAAACTTCGAATTAATTAAAGACTTGTAGAATTCCACGGTTAAACCTTGAAATATTGGAGAAGCATTGTCCATATATTCGTTTTCTTCATCATAAAATTCATCAGCCGTGTTTATTGAGTGACGTATGGCAACTAAATTTAGCATTGAGTCTATATTTTTTGATAAATTATTGATTGTTTTTATGACTTCGTATTGTTCATCCCCATTTTGAGAATTGTTGAATTTATCAATCAATTCAGTATATTGAATTTTAATAGTTTCAATATCAGGACGAATATATTCATACTCATTAAATTTCATTGGAACCTCCTAAGAATAAAATATTTCCTTAAATATATTAACACAAGATTGCCTTAAGATACATAATATTTTATCTATTTCATGTGTAAAATTTCGATAAATTAAGATCTTATTATAACGTACAACCTAAAATTATTAGAATTTTTACTTGTATATAGTTAAGTAATTCAGTTATAATGTATTAATCATTTATATTTTTGTATAAAAAAAATAAGTAGAAAAAAAGTATAAAATCGGAGGCATACATGAAAATTAAAACTTTTAAAGTTGAACAGTGGATGAATGAATATGAAAATGATGCAGTATATAATTTAGCAGAAACCTGTGTTGATTCCCTTACACTTGGTGAACTATTAACATTATCCGGAGAAAATCCTGAAAAATTTCTTGCAAGCCTTGCTGATACCCGCATGACTTACAGTCACATTTATGGTTCTCCTGAACTGCTTAAAGGAATCTGCAGTATTTATGAGACGATTGAACCATTTGAAGTACTTCCTACTCATGGGGCAATAGGTGCAAATAATATGGCTATAATGTCAGTGCTTGAGCCTGGTGAAAGCATGGTCTCAGTTATGCCAACATACCAACAGCACTATTCAATACCTGAGTCTATTGGAGTTGAAGTGAAAATCCTTCAATTGAAGCCTGAAAATTCATTTTTGCCTGATTTAAAAGAACTTAGAAATATTGTTGATAAAAACACTAAAATGATAACTATAAACAATCCAAATAATCCATCTGGTTCATTAATTCCAATTGAAGTTATGAAAGAAATTGTTGAAATTGCTAAGAGTGTAGATGCGTATGTTCTTTGCGATGAAGTGTATAGAGGAATAAGTGAAGACGGAAGCTATATGCCTTCAATAGTAGACTTATATGAAAAAGGAATAAGCATAGGCTCCATGTCAAAGGTGTTTTCTCTTGCCGGATTGAGAATGGGGTGGATTGCATCTAAATCTTCAGCTGTTATTTCTGCTGCAAGAGAGCGTAGGGATTATGATACAATAAGCTGTGGTGTTTTGGATGATATATTTGCAGCTTTAGCACTTAAAAACAAAGAGGCTATCTATAACAGAAATCGCAAGATTTTAATTAAAAATAGAGATATTCTAGATAAATGGGTTGAAAAGCAAAAACACATAACATATATTAAGCCTGCAGCTGGAACCACGGCGCTTTTGTACTATGATTTTGATATACCTTCCATGGTATTTTGCGAAGACCTTCTAAAAAAGACAGGGGTATTTTTTACACCTGGAGAATGTTTTGAACTTGAAAAATGTATTCGTATTGGATATGCCTTTGACTCAAAATTGTTAGAAGATGGATTGAATAAATTCAGTGAATATATGGAAACACTGTAGTAATAAAATATATGAAGATGAAGCTTTTGATTAATGATTAATAAATGAAAATATGAATACAGTCTAATGAATGTCATTAAAAACAACACATATAAGCAAAAAATTATATGTGTTGTTTTATATTGCTTAAATACTAAATTTAGCCAATTTAGAAATATTTTTTACCGGCCGTGTACTCTTCAACTAATCTTAATGCTTCGCCAAATCTTTGGAAGTGGACGATTTCTCGTTCTCTTAACCATCGGAGAGTATCTTTTACAAGAGGGTCATCTGTTAATAAAATTAAGTTTTCATAAGTTGCCCTTGCTTTTTGCTCTCCTGCCATATCATTGTATAAATCAGCTATAGGTTCTCCTTTCGCTTGAGAATATGATGCAGTCCATGGCACACCATCTGCGTCAAGATAAAATGGGCAGGTTTCATGATTAGCATAATATCCTCCAAAACCTGCGGCCATCATTTCTTCTTTTGTTGCACCTTCAAGTAATTTTCTAAACAATGTTGCAACCATTTCCATATGCCCAAGTTCTTCAGTACCAATGTCAGTCAATAATCCTTTGGTTTCATTTAATGGCATACTGAACCTTTGTGTTAAATAATTCATGC
>JBGUET010000121.1:0-7000 GCA_041821225.1 Sedimentibacter sp. | reverse complement strand
GCTGAAACTTAAAGCGACTAAAACTATTAGCGATGGAGCTACAAGACTTCTTCTAAGGTTGTCAAACATTTTCCATCTTGACAGCTTAGAAATTGGATTAGCCATGCTTTTGTTATTGCCATTAAAAACTTTTCCATACAAAAACGGAATCAACTGCCAATCTCCTCTAACCCAACGGTGTAGCCTTGAAGAATACGAATTAAACTTCGATGGATATGAATCTACTAGTCTCAAATCGTTCACTAAACCAGCCCTTACATAAGAACCTTCAAGCAGATCGTGACTTAATACTGAATTTTCCGGTATTGAATTCTTCAATACGCTTTGAAATACTTTTAGGTCATATATTCCCTTGCCCATATAAATTCCTTCATCAAACAGGTCCTGATAAACATTTGATATAGCATTTGCATAAGGGTCTAGCCCCTCCTGACCTGTAAAGATTCTAGAAAGTAGCGACTTATTAGAACTCTCACTATCAAAGTCTACCTTTGGCTGCATAAGACCGTAACCTTCAGTAACTATTCCCCTTTTCCTGTCAATAATTGGTTGATTTAAAGGATGAGCCATGGTACCAATCATTTTTTTCACAACGCCCATAGGCATTATTGTATCACTGTCAAGGGTAATAATGTATTTCACATTTGAAAAAGGTGGTTCATTGCATGATGCATAGGAAAAGCTTGTATCAAAGGAACCTAAGACAAAATCGTTAAATTCCATCAATGCTCCCCTTTTTCTTTCCCATCCAATCCATTTATTATTTTTTTCATTGAACTGACTGTCTCTATGAAAAAAATAGAATTTATCTTGCCCATTTTTACAATACTTTTGGTTAAGGGCCTTGACTCCATTTAAAGCTGCTTCAATAATATCATCATTTTTCCCCATGGGAGAATTATCTGAATCCGCAAAAGCACCAATTATAGCAAAGAAAAGATTTTCTTCCCTATTTGACAAATAATGATTTTCTAGCCTTCTTACTATTTCTTTTACACGGTTTTCAGTGGGTAACAATGTAGGTATAACAACTATTGTACTCAGACTTTCAGGAATGCCGTCTTTCAACTCTAAACTTGGGAAAAAAGAAGGTTTCACAGTTTTGGAAACAGTCAAGTTTACCAAATTCACAGCAATTTCTGAAGATGGTATCAATACGGCAATAAATGCTATTATATATATGCTTATAGCATTTGAACTTGAAGTTACAATTGAATAATATACTGCTAATAAAGCAAAAAAAAGCGTAATCAGAAAAATAGAACTAAAATAAAGAATCTCATGCAACTTGTTTATTTTCTTATGTTTTTTGCCTAGACTAATTTCAAGGCTATTTATTCCTTTTCCAATAATATAATAACCTACATGACATTTGCGTTGAATTTCAGCGTCAACCGAACTACTACTATCGCTGTTTGAATAAGCTTGTTTTGCAAGTTCTACTGCTTCCCTAGCAATGTGGATTTCAGAAACTTCATATGTTGAAGCTAGCTTCTCAATGCTGCTTCTGTAATAATTGCGAGAAGAATTATTCATTGCAGCATATGTTCCCTCAGGATCTAATTCTAAAATTTGCTCTATAAAACTAGCCGAATCAAACAAATCCGACCAATCAAATGTTGAAATAAATCGCATACTAGAAATGCAATTACCTATGGAAACAGTGTTAGCTGATTGTAGATAATGCTCTTCCTGAGTAATTTGCTCAGTTGTTGTACCAAGTTTTTCCAAGCTTTGATCCATGACACGTAGAAATTCAACGTAACTGTGTCCTGATTTTCGTAATAGATAAAAAAGATGTTCAACAAAGGATGGATTTGTTCCATCTTTTGACCTTAAACTCTCACTAAACAATTTCATAACATATTCAGTGCTCACGCACTCACTGCTCTTCCAAGAATCAAAAATCTCATCTGCTTTATTCCACTGGAATTGAGTGTCTCTGATATTTTCACAAAGATATCTTATATTTTCAATGAGAGCAAGCCTTAAAACCATTGGAATGGCCCAGATTTCTCTGTCATAAAGAATTTTGTGCGACTGGTAAGCCTTCAAATAAGCAGAAAGTACCCTTTCATCAATTTGTCCATCAGTATGTGTGGCAAGCTCTAAAGCAATGGCATGTATTCTAGCATATCCTTTTAAAAGTCCTGTTTTTAAAACAGGAAGACGCATATAACTTTTTTTTACCAAATCACGCCTAAGTATTTTTACCTGTTCTTCTATTATATAAAAGTTATCCAACAGCCATTCAGCTGCAGGAGGAACAACGTCTTTTTTTTGAATTTCTTCATTTAGCTCCTTATATACCAAAAGAATAAAATCATAGTTTTCGTTCATTCTGGGAACAGGCCAATTCAAAAATTTTTGTTTATTTGAAATCGAATGTTCTATTGCAGTTTTTTTTGCATAATCTTCAAGCTTCTCACCAGAAAGCAACGCGTCTCGAATGTTTATTTTCCCATTATTTCTTAATTTCATTAAAACAAACTTTACGAATATAAAAATACAGGCAACCAAAACAATACCCATAATTAAAATTTGTACGTAGGTGGTCATATTTATTGATACCTCCAATTGCATTTTTTTCAATATGTATGTATTAAGTACCCATTATGAGAGTTTTCAATCCTTTTAGATTAAATTTTTAATAATTATTACCATTTTATTCTGCCACTCTAAACTATTGGCTTCATTGCAATTACGTTTATCAACTCTATTTATTACCGTTTTAATGGAGGAATACAGAATCATTTTCATCAAGACTTTCCTTGTAGGTATGCATTCAGAAATCTTTTAATATTCAGCTATTGAAAGCAATACCGCATCCAGTTAGTTATTTGAAATTTAAAAATCACTCCTCATATTTTGGTAATTAGTATCATGATATATCTTCTTACATATATTACAGTATATAAAATTTTATATAATTAGACTGTCAAAATATTTATTATGTATATTTTTAGTCAGTTAATTTAAAAAGCGAAAGGAGTATATATATATGAATAATTATAGTAATAACGATGACCCGATGTACTACTATGGTATCAATGATAATGATTTTAACATGAGCAGAAATGATAATAATTATAATGATATGAGAAATGAATTTAATAGAAGAAATGAATTTGACAGAAGAAATAAATATAACAGAAATGAATTTGATATGAAAAATGAATTTAACAGAAGAAATGAATTTGACATGAGAAATCCTTTATGGTTACTATTTTGGCCATTTTTCTTTAGGTAAAAATCAAAGTCACACACAATACCGGATATAGAAAAGCAAATGATTGAGAAATATCTCAAAGAAAATCTAACCAAGAATGAGATAGCTAAGATTTTGGGCATTTCTAAAAGAACTCTATATAGAAGACTAGACAAATATAGCCTCTACTAATATTTTACCCTCCTTAGATATGAAATCCTTGGAGGGCTTTTATATGCTTTAAATCTTCCCTAATTCTCTTAAATCTTCTCTTAAAACTTTTAATACACTCTCTCTTGCCTCAGTCAAAGGAAGTCTTACTCCTCCAACATGTACTCCCATTAAATTTAATGCTGCCTTTACTGGTATTGGATTAGCTATAATAAATAGATTTTTAAAGATATTAAATAGTTTTAGATGTATTTCCTTTGCCTTTTTATTATCATTGGATACGAAAGCATCTATCATTTCCTTCATTTCAGGACCTACTACATGAGCGGCTACGCTAACTATTCCATAGCAACCTATTGACAAAGCAGGAAGTAACATTGAATCGTCTCCCGAATAAATTAAAAAATCTTTAGGAACGCGCTTTATTATTTCAGCGAATTGAATTATGTTTCCACCAGCCTCCTTTAAGGCTACTATATTATCAATATGAGCAAGTTTTTCTACCGTTTCAGGTAATATATTGCACCCTGTTCTTCCAGGTACATTATATAGCATAATTGGTAAATCAACAGATTCTGCAACTTTCTTAAAGTGACAATATAGAGAATCCTGGTCAGGTTTATTATAATATGGAGTAACTACAAGAAGTCCATCAACCCCCGCCGTTTGTGCTGCCTTTGCATTTTCTATAGTAGTTTTTGTATTATTTGTCCCTACCCCTGCAATTATAGGAACATCTACATATTTTTTTATAATCTTATATAAATTTATTTTTTCATCATCTGTTAGGGTTGGAGCTTCTCCAGTTGTTCCGGTTATAACTAAAGCAGTATTTCCTTCTTCTACTAATTTAACTGCTAGTAAACCAGCAGCTTCGAAATCAACATTTAGCTCTTCATCAAAAGGTGTTACCATGGCTGTTATCAATCTTCCCCATTCAATCATATCATTTCCCCTTTCTAAAAAACATTTTAATTCATTTTATGAAATAGTCTCGTATTTGCTAACAAAAAAGAACCTCCTGAATAAAATAAAAGTATCTGATTACTGTGCAATCTTAGAAAATTTAAGGAGGAGTTATTTTGGATTATTATTATAAGGGAATAAAGAATTCTATATATCCATGTGAGATCTTACTTAGGAGGCAAAAATGAGTATTGTAATTCAAAAATTTGGGGGAACTTCTCTGAGAAATTTAAGTAATCAAAGTGAATTTCTTAAATTAGTAAAAAAAGAAGTGCAATTTGGTAGCAAACTTGTTGTGGTGGTATCCGCAATGGGTAGGAGTGGAGACCCTTATGCTACTGATACTTTAATAAATCAATTAGAGAATCTAAGCCCCATAATAAATCCAAGTAAGAAAGATTTAATTATGTCAGTGGGAGAAACAATTTCGGCAGCTTTAGTATCTCATCTATTGGAAAGTGAGGGTTTATCTTCAGAGTCCTTAATGGGATTTCAAGCTGGAATAATTACAGATGACACATTTAATTCTAGTAAAATAATAAATATCAACACAAATAAAATCAATAGCTATCTAAATGAAAATAAAATTGTTGTGGTTGCAGGATTTCAAGGTGCTACGAAGGATTTGGAAATAACCACTCTTGGTAGAGGTGGTAGTGATACAACGGCTGTAGCACTTGGGGGATACTTAAATGCTGAACGAGTAGATATATTTACCGATGTGCCAGGAGTTGCAATTACCGACCCAAGGTTAGTTGCAAATGCAAAATATATAAAGAATATTTCCTATGACGATATGTATAGATTAGCAATTAACGGAGCAAATGTAATTCATCCAAATGCTGTTTTACTGGGGAAACAATATAATATACCTATAAGAATCCTTTCAACATTTATGGATGATCCAGGTACACTTATTTCTAACAAGAAAAGCAATTTAAGAATAATAGGTTTTGGTATAAAAAATCAAGAAACCACTTCAACCATTTCCCTTATTTTTAATAGCGATTATACTAATGCTATCAAAAAAGAATTAGAAAAATTTTTATTAGATGAAAAAGAACATTTAATTAACATAAAATATTTTAATGATAAAGCTTCTATAGAAGTTAAAAATCAAGTGCTTACTGAATTTTTACAAAGATTATATTCGAATTTCATCCAATAAATTAACGGTGCAAATTCTGCCCCGTTAATTTATTAAATACTCTAACCTCACTCTCACAGCGACACTACATTAATAAAGGTTGAAGTTGTTCACCTTGTATTGCTGCTTGTATTGTTTCTTCAATCTTATCAAATTTAGCTATTAAGGAATTTGGTTTATTAACTGCATTGTCCTGGCCAAATGGCACGAAATAAATATTTTTTGTATTTAATAACAGTCCTATGTTTTTAGCACTAGCCCCAAGTCCATCATTAGTTGCTATAGCTAAAACTAGAGGCCTTTGATTTCTTAAATGAGCTTTGCAAGCCATGGTTACTGATGTATCAGTTATTGCATTTGCAAGCTTTGCTACTGTATTCCCTGTACATGGAGCAACTACAAGAACATCAAGTTTTAATTTGGGTCCCACAGGTTCAGCTTCAATTATAGTCTTGATTAATTCCTTGCCAGTAATCTCTTTTAATTTATTTTTCCATTCTTCAGCATTACCAAACCTTGTATCAAAATCATTTGCCGCATGAGATAATATAGGATAAATATCCGCCCCTTTATTGGCTAAATCCTCAATTATTGGGAATACATTACTAAAATTACAGGATGAACCTGTTATTACAAACCCTATTTTTAATCCTTCTATTAACATATTATAAGTCCAACTCCTCTATGATATTGTAGATTGTGTTCTTAATAACCATAGCGGCAGTTACTGGTGCCCTTTTTCCTGGAAGACCTAAAGCGCTTATGGCCTTTATCCCCAGTTTGTTTGCAGCTTCTAAATCAACCCCGCCTGGTTTTGATGCCAAATCAATTACAATACAATTACTATCGATTTTTTTTAACAATTCCTTATTTAATATCATCTTAGGTATAGTATTAAAAACAACATTCATCTTTGGTAAATATGTCTTTAGCTCTTTTTGGTGTATTGGAATATATCCATAATTCTTTATCCACGCAAGGTCACTGTAATTTCTTGCTGCCACATGCACAATTGCTCCAATTCCATATAGCATTTTTGATAAAACCTTTCCAATTCTTCCATAGCCCAGCACTATAACATTGGAGTTGTGAAGGGTAATAGGCGTTTCTTCCATTGCAATTTGAATAGCTCCTTCAGCTGTTGGTATTGCATTTAGGACCTGCATTTCTTCCCTTTTAAAATAATCAACTAATTTAAGATTCTTATTCTTTAGTCTTTTTTCATCTTCAATGCTAAATTTTCCACCAACAATCATTTGTTTTTCCCGCATTAAGTTAAATAATTTATCAATTTGAATTACTTCATTTGAAAAAGGAGCATTTACATTAATATTGTCTTGAGAAAATGGCAGAGGTCCTACAATAATATCAGCACATGCAATTGCTTGATTTAGACTTATAGATTCACATTTATACTGCTCCAATCTATCAAACCCATAGATACAAACATCATTTCCATCTTGCCTCAGTAATTTACCCAACTCTAAGCTTCTCTTATCTCCACCTAC
>JBGUET010000120.1:0-7037 GCA_041821225.1 Sedimentibacter sp. | reverse complement strand
CCTCCTCATTGGCATTATGAAATACAATTAAGTCTAGCCTTATAAATAGCACCACTTTTGTCCACTTGTATACACAATACCACAACTATTTTCACCACTTCCATCTGATGCAACAACAAATGTGATTTTTTTTTCTTCCATAAACAACACAACTCTTTTAATTGCATCCATTATTTCCATATTTTTTATTTGAAGAAAATATTCGTGAATTCTTTTTGCCGTATTATAATCTGACTGAAATACAGTACCCACCATTCCTGGTATCGCCACAGTGTAAATGCCTTCTTCTATTCTTTCCAATGCTCCATTTGCAGATTCACATTTATTAAAAGGATTACCAGCTATTCCACCGCAACATTTCCCATTTTTACTTGCTTGTATTGAAGCACAAACACCTTTAACATGAATTAAGGAAAATTTCATAATATATTTGCTCAGCATAAAATCAATAAAAAACTCACTCTTATTTTTACCAAAATCAATGATTTCAAAAGTTTTATATGACTTTGCGCACATATTTACTACATCATTACAGCACAATCCTCCAACAGCTATTTTACATCCATCCTTCGTGGCAGAGGAATAAAGAAATGTTTCCACCATATCACTTCCTAAATAGAGATTTTCCCGTTTAAATCAAATGACCACTCAGCAATTTCTTCAATTAAAACTACATTATTTTTAATTTCTTTGTAAATGCTCTCCGAAACTATTAATTCATTAATGTGAAGAGTATTTTCAATAATCATTACCTTTGCCTGTTTGGGTTTTATTTTTCCAAGAGTTTTAAATGCTGTATCAATTGCTTGTTTTTCTGTTTTAAAATGTGGGGGAACTTTTCCCCTCTCTAAATAAGTTGTTGCAATTAAGTTTTTATACATGGAATCATAATCAATGCTATCTACCAATTCTTTTGTAGTTATATCAGCAAGACCAACTCCCAAAGCATTTCCAGAAGAATCAGAAGAAAGGTTAAGAACAACCAGTTTGTTTACACTTGGAGCCGTAGGTTCAGGAACCCCCTGTACACGTATCCTGCCAATAACTTTTGTATCCATTCCAGTCCCACTGAACATTTTACCCATTTCCTTGACTACTAGAATATCGATATCATCATATGGTAAATGCGGAACTTGTTCAGATGATACTTTTAGAAGCATTGCATCTTCATCTAAAAAATCTTTTGGATTTACCCCTTGTAAAATATAGGTTTCGTCCTTAGAATTTTCTACTATTGCAAGCCCTGCTATTATAGGTGCATGTAGAGAAGATACTTCAAAAGATAGTGGTATGGTACTTGCGAGATCATATCCGTGCATTGCAGTTGCTCCCTTTTCCTTTCCAAGTCCAACCGCAACCATCTTTACTATTCCACTTTCATTTTCAGATATAAAATCAGTATGAGGTTTAATTCTGTTTACAACAATAATTCCATCTGAATAAAAAGCGTGCTTATCTATGTATACGGGGGCACCATTTTCTGTATTTTCAAGTTGCACAACTTCCATAGAACTACGAATTTCACATTCCATGGTTTCTTCTGTTATGCCAAGTTTTTTCAATACTTGTTTCTGTCCTTGGGAAGTTGCTCCACCATGACTTCCCATTGAAGGCACTATGAAAGGAACTGCACCACAACTTTTCACATAATCACAAACGTACTTTATAATTTTATCAATATTTGCTATTCCCCTACTTCCAGCAGTAATGGAAATCTGTTCGTTTGGCTTTATAACATTTTTCATCCCAATAAGATCTAATTGTCTAAATACCTCTGACCTTAAATCTTCAATTTTACTATTATTTATTATTTGTCTGACCCTATACAGTTTGGGATATTCGTATATTTCATTCATTTTTCCCTCCATATTGTTCTCTTACGGCCTTCATCATATTTATGTTTATTTCTTTTAAATTATCCTTATCTTTTTCATAAGATGAACAGAATGACTTTATGGCGGCCTGGGCTTCAATAAATGGACCTGGCACATTGATAATCATGGTCTCACCGATTTTTCCACACAGCAATTTGCTCCACAAGTGTCCATTTTTTCCATATATTTCTGATGAGAACTTATCTTCTAGAATTCGTTCTAAAGAAGAATGTGTATAATCTTTTCCTAAGGTGTTGCTATATCTATGACCTCCACCTGATCCTCCAATTATTATTATTAAATCTGCACCATTTTCAACATAAGAACCAATGCATTCAATAATTGTATCTTCTTTATCACAAACGGGCACACTGCGGAAAATACTGCAATTGCCATTTAATTTTATTAATTCCTGCATAATCATAGGACTGTCAGTATCTATGACTATTTCTTCATTTATTTCGTCACCTGTGGGGATTATAATTACTTTGTTAAACATTACAGCCACCTTTCCCCTTTGCAGCCCTTTTCGTTAAATTCAGGTATGTGATGGATGTCAACGCTTTTAATTTTCTCTACGCTAGATACCTGAGCTAAATCTGACAGTGTTATACCTTCAGCTAGTGATATAGCTTTAATAATACCACTTTCATCCTTTAAGATATCTTCCTCTTTAATACCATAGACATCCATTTCAATGGAATGCCCTGTAACCCCAATTATACGAACAACACTTTTTAATTTATCAAATATTATTTTCTCTAATTCCTGAATATTAAGACCTTTTATTTTTAATCCAGTTATTTTTATTACAGTCTTATCAACTTGTACAATTATTTTATTGTCTTCCATTTTACACCACGTTATTTAAATTTTTATTTCCATTGATAATGCAATATCTGAAGCCTTTAATTTCCTAGGATTATTAATACCAGGCACTATTTTATCTGCATTTTCAATTACGTATTCGGCTGTTAATAGTTCACAGTCCTCCTTAAGCCACTCTTTTGTAATGCCAATACTTTCTAATTCTTCATACGCTCTTTGGGTAATGTTTTGAAAGTCTATTTCAAAACCCATCACCTTTGAAATAGTTAAAACTAAAGGCGAACATCCTATATCTCTTCCTGGAACCATGCCATATTCAAGTGCTTTGATTGTTCGCGTTGCAACAACTGCTTTATCTGCTGCAATTATTGGAATGTGTCTTTTTAACGTTTGAGCATATTCTCCACTTCCATGAGCTGTATCCCCTGCTTTATACTGGCGGGTTGGAAATATTCTTCCAAATTTTTCAGCTATAGTCATACCTATACCTACAGAGATTACCTCCCCTGTACTTCCTAAAACAATATTTCCATCTCTCATAATTTCAATTTGTCCTAAAATAGGCAAAAGAATTTCTTCCATGGTAACTATATTCATCATTTCTGTTGCAGAGTTATTGTTACCTGCCCTTCCAGTTATAACAACATTATGTACAGGTATAATCTTTTTTTCAGGATTTGGACCTCTAAAAAGTTTTTTGCCTGGATACATTTCCCACTGCTTCAAATGTGGTTCTTCCTTAATTAAGTCATCAGAATAAGGTATTTCTTCCATCTCAAGAATTCCAAAATCAGGATTAATTTTACCCCTATCACCTGCTGCCATAAGCACCACAGTTCCTTGTGTCATAATTCCATCACTTGTTGTAGTTACACAATCCATATCAATTACATTAATTCCAACAGGTCCTTCTAATGAACTTGCAATAAGCTTCACTGCTTGTCTTGCAGTTAAATCGCATTTTTTTATATCATCAATATTAACAAATGCAATATTAAGTGGTATTATGATACCGTTTTCCTTTTTGTTGCTTTCAGGTATTAATTTATATTTTAATGTACTCATAATTATCCTTTCTTTAATGTAAGCCGATTTTTGGTCTTCTGTCATCAACATCATCACAATCAAGAAGGTAAGCTTCTTCAGTAGGATGAAGAATATTCACTACCTCTAAAATCGCACTTATACATTGTCCATTTTTATCAATTCCCTTAACAATAACTGTGTGCATTGTTTCAGGCACTCTCGGAATAACATGGATTTCTAATTTCTCTATGTTATCTTTATCTGCCATTTCACTTACTGCATGCTCAATACGTCCCGTTCTTAAAGATTGCATCTTAGCGGATGTTAGATTTTCTAATCCTTTAATTTCAATATCCTTTGGTGTTTTGCCATTAACGGCAGCCTCCTTCATTTTTCTTATAAATTCAGGAAGTTTTGTGTGCATTAGTTTCATTGGTCTCACCCTTTCTTACTTATTTTGTCACTTTGAAATTCATTTATCATTACTAAATGTACTTATATATATTATAATAAAAAACCTTGAAATATTCAACCTATTTAAACATAATAAACAAAAAACTAGGAACAATCTTTATAAAATCACGTCTATTATAAATGTCTTTAAAAATCCTAAATTACTATAATTTACTAATGATATTGCATAAATTAAGGTTAACTAATTTCTGTTTTGTGCTATAATGATAAATGCAAATAGAATATGAATACGAAAGGAATGATTAATTTGATAATTAAAAAAATTGCGGCTATTTCAGCAGCCATGATGATTATTTTAGGAACTAAAGCCTTTGCAAGCAGCCTGTATACTGTATATGACTTGTCTGAAGAAACTAGGCTCTCAACGGGCATCACATATGAAAAAGTAGAAAAATACACATCCGCAGGTTGGATGAACATTAATGTAATACGGGCAAATTTAACTGATAAATACACCAGTGTAGACCCAATAAAAAACGAAAATGGCGTTTCAAACAGAACCCCTCTTAGTACTATGATTAAAACATCAGGGGCCATTGCAGGAGTAAATGGTGACTTTTTTTACATGGGAACCCCCACATATACTTATGGCGCATTAATAGCTGACGGAAACTTAATCACTTCCCCTCTCCCGTTAAGCGATGGATACCCTACAGTCTCAAGACTTTTAGATGGAAAAATTGATATTTCGGTGTGGAATCCCAAAATCACTTTGTATGGTTCTGACGGCACCGAATTTAATGTTGTGGTAACAAACAAAACATCATCATTGGATTGGGGTCCTACAATACTTACAACTGATTGGAACAACATGTCTCCTGGATATACTAATAAAGACATTGTAGAAATTGTTGTTGTAGATAATATAGTTGTTGATATAAGAAAGAATCAATGTTCAACAATAATACCTGAAAAAGGGTTCATAATTGCAAGCTCTAATGTTACAACTATGAATCAGATGGTTAATTCATTTGTACAAGGTCAGTATGTGTCGCTTAATGTAGAGCTTGATTACAGCCCTGAAAATGTTGAATGGGCATTTGGGGGACTTAATTATTTGGTAAAAGACGGACAATTAAATGAAGTTAGCGGCCAGGTACTTGGAACAAATCCAAGAACTGCTATAGGTTTTAACAAAGATAATTCTGAAATGATAATGGTCACTATAGATGGAAGAAATAAGAACTATGTAGGTGTAAAGCAAACAGAGCTCTCTCAAATTATGATTGAATTAGGGGCATACAACGCTGTAAACATGGATGGTGGAGGCTCAACAACTATGGGCGTCGACTTCTTAAAAAATTCAAATATTACAGTTGTTAATATACCTTCAGATGGAGGAGAAAGAAAAATAGCTTCTGGAGTAGGTGTATTTAATACTTCACCTGAAAGTAACACTGCAGGCGTAATAGAAATTATTCCATCAAGCAATAATGTTTTTAACAATACTGAAGTTGGATTTGAATTACAAATTTATAATGAGTATTACACTCCTATAGATGTAAAAGATAAGAATGTTAAATTCACTGTAACACCTTCAAATGCAGGAAAAGTAATTAATAATATTTTTTATCCAAGCATGATTGGCAAAGCAATAATTACAGCCAGTGTAGACAATGCAGAAAGCAATGTAGAAATTAAAGTATTAGAAAAACCCGTCTCTTTAGATTTTAGTACAAATACTTTGATCATGGGTTACGGAGACACTTATGAATTAGGAAATGTTCTTGGTATTGACAAAGACGGAAATTCAGCATACATACCTTCAAAATACATTTCATTTTCTTATAGAAATAGAGTAGGAAAAGTGGAAAATGGTTTATTCACATCAGGGGATGTAAGCAACACAGGAGCAATTACTGCCACATTCGGCGATGCTATAAAACATATTCAAGTAAAAGTAGGATACCAATATAAAACGTTAAATCGTTTCGAAGTTTTAGACAATTTAAAATTAAATTTATATCCAGAAATTTCTGCAGGTAATATTTCCATAACAAAGGATTTCGTTAAAGAAGGTTCAAATGCATTGAAGCTTGAATACGACTTTACTAAAATGACAGACCAAAGTATTGCTTTTATTGATTTTGAGGAGAACGGTAACGGTGTAAAACTTGAAGACAAGCCCAAAGCAATAGGAATGTGGGTTTACGGTGACAGTAAAAACCATTGGCTTAGAGCAAGAATTACTGATGCTTACAACAACCAAGTTAAGTTGACATTTGAAGATGAGGTGAATTGGACTGGTTGGAAATGGGTTGAAGTAGCAATTCCTGAAGGCACTTCATATCCAATCACACTAAATAACATATACCTTGCAGAAATAAATGAAACGCGTAAAGATGCAGGCACAATATATATTGATAACTTGAGAGTTATGTATGAACCTAAAGATAAAGAGCTAGGGTTAAAGGCTGAGACAAAATATGTTGATTCTTTAAAAACTGCAGAAGTTTCAAACTATATAGAAAAACTTATACTATCCCCTGAAAAGACGGAACTTGTACAATCAAACAATAGTAAAGATGCTAATGGGGACATTATTTGTTTTGACGGCATTATTTCTAGCGGCACATTAAGTGCAAGTAATACAACTATGTGGAACAACATCAAAAGTTTTGAAAATTACAGTGATAAAATTCTAGTATTATCTATGAATACTGATTTAGACCACATTGCAGACCAGCGAGAAGTTGAAATTTTAAAAGAAATTCTTGAAAAAGCAGCTGAAAACAACCAAGTCTTTGTAGTTTTCAAAGGTAATGAAGAAAATACAGTTATTGAAAATTCAGTAAGATACATAACTTATGATGACGATTTTGAAATTGGAATAAC
>JBGUET010000119.1:0-7091 GCA_041821225.1 Sedimentibacter sp. | reverse complement strand
GTTGTTGGCCATGGTCTGCTTGAATGATGTGCCGTCCCAGTTATATACTGCAATAAATCTGGAGTTCAGGTTGTTTTTTTCTATGTCTGAATTAAGCTGCCCTCCAAGAACCAACTGTCCGCTGCCATCACCTACTACATCTCCATAGGTGAATGCTGCACGAACTATATCAGTATCATCGTACCTGAGCGGGAATGTTGTGCTTTCCTGAAGCATGGAGCTTTCAGAGCCGAATAATACTGCTGCAGTTCCGCCTTTCTTGGCAGTAGGACCATAATAATATCCCCATGCTATTGCTAGGTCATCGACGCCGTCCTGGTTAAAATCTTCTGAAGTAAGTGATACCATGTTTGACACATAATCCACCTCACTGAGCGGATATGTCCAGATAACTTCCCAATTTGAAGGATTTCCGAAATACTCCAGACTATCAGAACTTAAACTCTTAGTCTTAAGCTTATAGATTTCTATGCGTGAATTTCCCTTGGACGGCACAAAAACAGCAACTTCATCTGTTCCGTCATTGTCGTAATCTCCTGCAGACACCTTCATATAATTTTGCATCAAGTATGGGTTGTTTGCAAAGTCTTCAGTAATTGTAGTTCCTCCGTTGCCAATGTGCTGTGATGGGTTGAGTATTACCTTAGGACTTCCGAAGTAACCATAGGTTGAATCCTGACTGTCACTATATTCCCCAAACGCCAGATACAATCCACCGTCTGTAGCAAGCTTGTTAGTGCTTACCATGACAACCTGGGCCTTTTTGCCATCATCATTTCCATTGAAATTTCCTCTTGCTGTTGATGAAGCTGCAACAACTGTAAGGTCTACCGGTTCCAACACAGTAATTGAAGATGATGATGTGACCTTTATGGCTGAAGGACTTGTATGTGTTGTTTCTATAGTAATGTTCTGCACTTCTTCAGTACCTATAACGGTCTTCTTTGGTTCCTTTTTGTTGGTAACAAATAAATCTGAAACATTTCCGCCCTTAGTCTTGTACCCGTCACCAAACAATGTTGATTGAATGAAATAAGATGTTTTAGTGCTTACGGTTGTTATTGTTTTATTAGCTTTGTCATCTTTATTGTTTGGTGTACCATCTATTGCTGCTGAAGTTGTTGTTGGTGCATGAGTTTCCTTGTCTGCACCAGTTAAAAGAACCTCGCTGACCATATTGACAGTTACATGGTCTTTACCATAGGGGTTTGATGTGCTGGTAGGGTCAAACCCCTCCGGAGCTTCCTCTGTATCAATTCCCAATGCGTTAAGTGCGTTCATTTCTGCAGTCCCCGTTACTTCCTCCGCTGCTGCTGGTACAGAGGATATGGGTATCAGAGTTAAGATCATTAATACACAAAGCATTAAGCTGATACTCCTTTTAGTGCCTTTTCTCATTTTTTACCTCCTCTAATAATTGGTTAATAAAAAAATTCAAATTCTCAACTCATCAATGAGATTCAATTTTTCTCCAGGTAAGAAACAATTTTGTTTAACAGTCCTCATAGCAATCAATATTTAGGTTAACGTTTTTATGATTGATAAATATATAACTAATACACCCATCATTATACATTATAACTGTATAATTAGAATGTTTAGCATTGTCTTTTCTTATTAATATTATTAATGTTTTCACGATTGTAGTAATTTAAATTGATTATTTATGCTGCTGCAGATGTTATGGCAAGTTTTTTCCCGTTCAAGTATTAACTTTTAAAGCATTCTAATTAGATAGCAATAAAAAAATAATTATACAATTATAGTATCCGCTTTTGTTAAATTTAGCAACAATTATTTTATTAACAAATGAAATTGAAATTCAGTAAAATAATGTCCCTTATTTTCTGGAACATAAGTGATTGGTATGAAGTATATCCATTTGCAAGTATTCAAATGTGCATTATTCATCAAATTAGAGCAAGAAATGTGATATTTATTGGAGTTTTAAAAAAAGCGGAGTAGAAAATATCCAAATGCATGGAGCCGCTACGGCCCTGATACAAACCAGTTATTTTCCCAAAGATTTCAGCCAGGAAATCGTGTTTTACGCTTTACTAAAATTTACGGATTGTGCTCATGGTTTCATAAAGCTTTGCCCTAGTATTTTGTTTTTGTCATAGAAAAAAGCTTTTTTCATTCTTAACTTTTACTTTATTTTACATATCCCATCTTCTCCCTGAGTGGGGGGAGTGCCAGACAGAAACCTTTGCTTTGTCTGGCAGATGCACTCATCATAAAAAAGAAATGCGTTTTGACGAATAGTTTTATTGCAGTTTTTAACTTAACGCACCAGTTCAACAGCGTCTTTTACTGTCATACCAACTTTGACGCCAAGTGCTGTGGCACCTTTGTTCACAAAGGATACAACGCCATGCAGGTAAGAATCCTTTGCATTGCCGATGATTGCTGTCATCGCATCTACTGTTGCCGCCGCCAAATTCTGTTCATCCAGTTCTTTTACCCCGCTGATACCTGCATCATTTTTGCCAAGACCCGCATCATTTAGGAAAACCATTTTGGGACGAACCTTTGCAACATATTTACCTGCCACAATGCCACCATGGGAACCACATACAATGACTTTGCCTTCATGTTCCGGCATCCCCATTGCAATGGAGTTAATCAACACAATATCATCAGAAATCTGGTTTACAAATGCCAATTTAACTGCATCTTTGACTGCTATACCTTCTTTCAGACCCATTTCTTCTGCGGGTCCATTCACAAAGGAAACAATCCCGTTTTCGTACATATCCTGCCCATCACCAATCATGGCAGACATGCTGCTGACTGCCGCTGCAGGAATCTGGTTTTCACCCAAGAATTTAATTCCATCAATCCCTGCATCGGCTTTGCCTTTTCCAGCATCATTGAGAAATATCAATTTAGGTTCTATAGGTAAAGCGTATTTTTTTGATGCTGAAAAACCACCATGGGAACCCGCAACAATCACTTTATCCTTATGCTCAGGATTTGCCATTGTTATAGAATCCAAAATCACAATATCATCTCGCATTTTTTCTACCTCCTTTTTCATTTTGAATATGTATATTTAACTTTTGATCACAGGCATTTGTGAGCGTCACCGCATCATCATGTTAACAAAGTTGCTCTTGGTCCATATAAATGAACTCCTAAAATTTCTCCATACTCCTTATATTATTTTTATCATAGTTCCATCTGTTTCACCTATAATTAAGGCTTTTCCGTTAGCTATAATTGATAATTTTCCAACCTTATAATCTCTTTTTATATTAACATCGGATATTTCATTAATCACTAATTCTATTATTGCTAAAGCTATATTACCTTTGTTTAAATTATGACCACCTTAACTCTCATATCTTCATCACTAAATTGAGCATGTAGATGTGTTAAATACTTACCTTTATCATCTTTAGAAATAAACCCTTGTCCTACTAAAAATTTGATAGGACCTGTTAAAACTAAAGTATCAGAGTATTTCAAGTTATAGTAATTCCTTGTATCAGTGAGTGCATATACAAAAGTGATTTTTTTAAACTGCCTATAAACGTTGAAATATAAGCATTTTGGATATTTTGTTTCTAACATATTTCTTCTATTTAATCACTGTCAAGCATAATTCTGGCAGTTATAACCTTTCCTACTTTACCTTCGCAATCTTTAAACATATCTTTCCTTTAATCAAATAATCTTATAGCCCAAAATTTTACTACATTCCAAGTATACTTGGTAACCATAACGAAATCTGAGGTATGAATGTTATCATAATTAACGCAATAAGGCTTGCCAAAATAAATGGTAGTACTTTTTTCGATATTTCTTTTAATGGTATTCCTGAAATATTACATGCAACATAAAGGTCTACACCTACAGGAGGTGTTGCCAAACCAATTGCTAGGTTAACTGTCATGAATACACCAAATAAAACTGGATCCACACCAATTTGGTTTATAATCGGTAACATAATAGGTACTAATATATAGAATGCTGAAATTGCATCAATAAAGCATCCAGCTACTAAGAAGATAAAGTTCATTAATAGCAAGATTCCAACTTTACTTGTTGTTATATTTAACATAGCTGCTGCCATTGATGTTGCAACTCTTCCGGTTGTCAATAACCATGCAAATACACTTGCATTTGCAACTATGAACATTACAGCTGCCGATGATACTGATGCTTTAACTAATAATTCTTTTAATTGTGATATTTTAATTTCTTTATAGATAAACAACCCTACAAACAACCCATATATAACTGCTACACCAGCAGATTCTGTTGGTGTCATAAATCCGCCATATATTCCACCTAATATAATAACTGGTGTCAATAATCCCCAAAAAGCATCTTTTGTTGCAATCAAGACTTCTTTAAAGGAACTTTTTTCTACCTTAACTAAATTTTTATTTTTCCTAAGCACAATCAAACTAGCTATTATTAAAGATAATCCTACTAAGATTCCAGGAATAATTCCTGCAATAAACAATTTACCAATAGATACCTCTGCTAAAACACCATAAACAACAAATGCTATACTTGGAGGAATGATAATTCCAATTCCACCTGATGATGCCATAAGTGCAGAAGCCATTCCTTTATCATATCCAGCTGAAACCATGGCTGGAATTAAAATCGAACCTAAAGCTGCAACTGTAGCAGGACCAGATCCTGAAATGGCAGCGAAAAATACAGAAACAATAACTGTAACAATTGCTAATCCACCTGTAAGGTGGCCAACCATTACTTGTGCCAGTTTTACTAGTCTTTTAGAAATACCAGCATACTCCATAATCATACCAGCTAATATGAAGAAAGGTATAGCTAAAAGTGTAAATTTACCAATTGAAGCATACATCACTGAAGGAAACATCGACAATGGAAAATCATTGAAAACCAACGTAATAATTGTCGATAGACCTAGTGACACTGCAATTGGAACATTTAATATCAATAATATAAAGAACAATCCAAATAATGTTAATGCCAAGTTATTCCCCCCTCTTATCCAAATTTGCTTTTGTATCTTGTCCCAATGTACTAATTGTTGATGTTATAACTCTAAAAATAATTAAAAGTGCTCCAATAACTATTGATATGCTTGCAACCCATTCAGGAATATCCATAGCCGCTGTCCTTATATTATATTTCATTTGATTTGCAATCATACCTACTCCAAATCGAGCAAGGATTATCATCAATACAATTGTTAGTACTGCTCCAAATAATGTGATATACTTTTGATATTTTTTTGGAAACAAATCTGTGAGAGCACTTAAACCTAAATGAGCTTTATATTTAAACGCAATTGCCGTAGCTAGCATTGTATTCCATACAAATAATATTATGAGTAATTCTTCTGTAAATGACCAAGATGCATGAATAAAATATCTAGATAAGACATTTCCAAAATTGATTAATACCATAACACATAAACTCAATGCTATAAAATATTCTTCAATATTATTTAATATTTTTTTCAAAAAATGTTTCTCCTTTTCTAATTATTAAGTATTACTTAGGCCCTTAATAGAACCTAAGTAGTCTTTAAATAATTTATTATTTTTGGTACCCAAATGCTTTAAGTAGATCTAACCCTATAATTTCTTCATATGATTCATAAACAGGCTTAACCGCTTCTTCGAATACTGCAATTTCTTCAGCTGTCAATTTATTTACTTCCATATTTTCTTCTAGGTATTTTAGGTTTTCTTCGTCTCTCAATCTATTTTGCTCTTTTTGGTAAGTCATAGCTTCTGTAGCACACTCTTGGAATATTACTTTTTCTTCATCATTTAATTTTTCCCAAGTTCCTGTACTAACACTCAATAATAATGGATCATAAATGTAATTACATATTGATAAATACTTTTGAACTTCTTCAAATTTTGATGATTTAACGATATCAAGAGGGTTCTCTTCACCATCAATTGTGCCTTGTTGTAATGCAGTGAATACTTCAGCAAAATTCATAGAAGTTGGGTCAGCACCTAAAACTCCAAATAAGTCAACAAACATTTTGATTCCTGGTACTCTTAACTTTATGCCTACTAAGTCAGCAGGTGATTTAATAGGTCTTTTGTTATTAGTGATTTGTCTGTATCCAGATTCACCAAATGCTAATGGAACAACACCGTTTTCTTCTGCTAGTTTAAATATTGCTTTTCCACCTTCTCCAGCTAATACTGCATCTGCTTCTTCATATGTTGGAATCAACCAAGGCATATAAAGTACAATGAACTTAGGATCCAAAATTGAATACATAGCTACAGAGTGAATATCTACGTCAGTAGTATTTGTTTGAACCATTTCAAGGCCTTTTACTTGATTTCCACCTGATAATTGTTCACTTGGGAATATATCTATGAGATATTTACCACTAGTTCTGTCTTCTACTAATTCTTTGAATTTACTTGCACCACTGAACCAAGTTGAGTTCTCATTAGTAGTTAAATTCATTTTTAAATGTACAGCTTTTACTTCTTCTGCAACTCCTGCAGTTGATGAAGAACACCCAACAACTGATAATACGATAAGTAATATCGACATTAACAAAGCTAACTTTCTTTTCATTCTTATCCTCCTTATTTTTCCAAATATTATTTATATTAAACCTTTTCGGTATTAATATCATTTCTATCAACAGTTAAAAATCCTTCTTTAATATTTTCTACAATAGCTGCTTGATATTTAGTTTGTTCAACAATTTGATTTGCTCTTCTTTTATTATATATTTAATTTTCAATTACTTTATCATATGTTACGACTATTCCCTAATCAATTCAGTAATACATAAAGTATCTAAACTTCATTTTTACAAATAATTGCTGTAATAAATATTTTGTAGAAATAAATAAAAAGCAT
The DNA here is from genome assembly GCA_041821225.1 of Sedimentibacter sp. Classification (GTDB taxonomy): domain Bacteria; phylum Bacillota; class Clostridia; order Tissierellales; family Sedimentibacteraceae; genus Sedimentibacter. The sequence continues at coordinate 242 of JBGUET010000119.1, read as the reverse complement.
GCAAACGTTATGCTTTTGTGGTAAAATACTTCAAAATTACAAAACTAATTGTAGTTTTAACTACATTTCAGTGTAATAATTGGTATTACGAATATTTTATAGAAATAAATAAAGAGATGCAAATGTTATACTTTTATGGTAAAGTACTCTAAAATTGCAAAACTAATTGTAATTTTAACTACATTTAAGTGTAATAATTGGTATTACGAATATTTTATAGAAATAAATAAAGAGATGCAAAT
>JBGUET010000118.1:0-7103 GCA_041821225.1 Sedimentibacter sp. | reverse complement strand
AATCGTACCAACCCTTTCCAGATTTAACCCCTAAGTTGCCTTTATCCATTAATTCCTGCTGAAGAGCCGTTGGTTTCTTTTCATCACTCAATTCATTAAACAAATAACTTGAAATAAAGTAGAAAGTATCCAGTCCACCTAAATCGGCTGTTTCAAAAGGACCTAAAACTGGATATCTGAACCCAGGGCCATATTTCATGGCCTTGTCAACATCTTCAACTGTAGCAATACCGTCCTGTACTATTTTTAATGCTTCCCTGTAAACAGCAAATTGAATTCTGTTGCCAATAAAGCCATTCACATCTTTTAATACAACAACCGATTCCTTGCCAATTTTAGCAACTAAATCCTTTAATAACAAAACAGTTTCTTCTGATGTTTCATCGGCTTTAATAAGTTCAATTAATGGAATGATGTGTGGAGGATTCCACCAGTGCATTCCAATGAATCTTCCTTTATTTTCTACATTTTTGCATATGCCGTTAATACTTAGTCCAGAAGTGTTAGTAGCAAAAATACAATCTTCTCTAGCTATTCCTTCAACTTCTTTCCAATATTCTTGTTTTATATCCATCTTTTCAATTATAGCTTCAACTATCATGTCTGCATCTTCAAAAACTTTTTTATCTGTTGAATAAGAAATGTGTTTTAAAGATTCTATAGCTTCTTCCTCTGTGAGAAGTCCTTCACTTATTAAAGTCTTTTGATTAAGCAGAATAATTCTTTTGGTATTTTCCAAATATTTTTCAGCAATGTCTGTTACAACAACTTCATAGCCATTTTGTGCAAATATTTGAGCTATACCGGAGCCCATAGTTCCCCCTCCAGCAACTCCTATTTTCTTCATTTCTTCTAGTTTCAATTTCTTCCTCCTAATATAATATTTTATGCAATCTAATAATCGAAATAAAGATGTAGCTTATTGCTACATCCTTATTCTATTTAGACGAGGTAGGAATCTATTAATAGATTCCTATGCTTCCTAAAATTAAAGCAGGAATGGAAGCAACAACAGGAAGTACTAGAGATGTCATAAAAATATCTATATATGAATCCTTGTGTGTCATTCCTGTAACTGCTAGCAAAGTTAAAACTGCTCCATTGTGTGGAAGAGTGTCAAGACCGCCTGATGCTAATGAAGCTATTCTATGGAAGGCTTCAGGACTAATTCCCGATTGGGTTGCAATAGCCATATATTTTTCACCTAATGCTTCAAGTGCTATGCTCATGCCTCCTGATGCAGAACCTGTTGCTCCTGCTAATAAGTTTACCGCTACAGCTTCAGAAATAAGTGGAGTACCTGGAACATTAAGAAGCAATTTTGTAAGGTCTGCAAAACCGGGAACAGTTTTAACAACTGTGCCGAAACCAACTGCTGCTGATGTGTTTAATATAGCAGTTATTGACCCAACTGCACCTTTACTAATTGAATTAGTGAATCCTTGATATTTATTGTAGCTTATTATCATAGATAATACAATACCACATAATAAAGCAATAATTATATCCCATTTAAATATATTCATGGTTACTATAACAGCAACTAACGGAAGAAATGATAAAAATGAATTTGGTAAAGCACTGTAATCTACTTCAACAGCTTCTTTATTTTTAGGTTCTGTAAATACTTCACCTTTAGCAGTGAATTTTTTTTCTCTATATTGTAGCCACATTACTCCTAATACAAACATAAACAGTGCTGCAACAATACCCATTATAGGTGCCGCTGTTGCTGTAGTCCCATAATATTTAGTAGGAATTATATTCTGAATCTGTGGTGTTCCTGGAAGTGCTGTCATGGTGAATGTAAATGATCCAAGTGCAATAGCTCCAGGTATTAATTTTCTAGTAATATTGGCTTCCCTGAATAGTTCAAGTGCCAATGGATACATTGCAAATACAACAACGAACAAACTTATTCCACCATAAGTCAATACACCGCATCCTACTACAACGCCAACTATAGCTCTTTTAGGTCCTAATTTGCTAGTAAGCCAGTGAGCTATTGATTTTGCTGAACCAGTGTAATCCATTAGATGACCAAATATTGCACCAAACATGAATACTGGGAACCAAGATTTTACAAATCCAGCAAGACCCGACATATATACCTCTTTGTATAGTTCAAGTGGCATAAGTCCGCCAGCTATTCCTACAACTAAAGCACATACTGGAGCAACCCAAAGGATAGAATATCCTCTGTAAGCTAAAAACATTAATAAAACTAAACCTACCATAATACCTAACATATGCAATACCTCCTATTATTGTAATTTATAGTTTGTTGGCGCAGCTTCAGCTAGATTACTGAAGCTGCTCTACATAAAAACTTAGGCGCAAGTCCATCCACAATCAATGGTAAACATAGAACCAGTAATAAAAGCCCCTGTATCTGAACATAGAAACTTAGCAACTTCTCCAACGTCTTTAGGATCTAATAATTTTTTAACAGCAGCCTTTTGGAGCATAATATCAGAAATAACCTGGTCTTCTGGTATTCCGTGGGTTTTGGCCTGATCAGCAATTTGTTTGTCTACTAATGGTGTTCTTACATAAGAAGGACAAATTGAATTTACAGTGATACCATATTTTGCACCTTCTAAAGCAGCAACTTTTGTCAGTCCACCAAGGCCGTGTTTAGCAGAAACATAGGCAACCTTAAATTCTGAAGCAACTAAACCATGAATTGAATTCAAGTTTATAATTCTTCCCCATCCTTGTTCTTTCATTGTAGGCCATACGTATTTTGTTAATAAAAATGGAGCTGTCAACATTAAATTCATCATGAAATCCCATTTATCTTCTGGAAAATCTTCTATAGTAGTAACTGTTTGTATGCCTGCAACATTTACAAGAACATCAACTTTAGAGAATTTTTCTACGGCAAAATCTACTAAGCTTTTACAGCCTTCCCTTTTACTTAAATCTGTTTTAAAATAAAATCCGCCAATTCTTTCAGCTTCTTCTATTAATTTCACTTCATTTATATCAGCCATTACTACTTTGGCTCCTTCATTTGCAAATGTTTCAGCTATGGCAAGACCAATTCCACTAGCAGCTCCTGTAACTATACATACTTTGTTTTCTAACATATTATCCTCCCTGATAATTTATAATTTAAGCTTCCATCGGTATTAAATTTTCTGATACAATCAATGTTGCACCTGTAGCTGCCTGAACATCCTCCACAGAGTATTCAGGGTTTATTTCCTTCAATAAAAGACCCTTATCAGTAACTTCAATAACGCCCATTTCAGTTACTATTAAATCTACTGCATTAACTGCAGTTAATGGAAGTGTACAAGCCTTCAAAATTTTATGTTTTCCTTTAGCTGTATGATTCATTGCAACTATTACTTTTTTAGCTCCAGTTACAAGGTCCATTGCTCCACCCATTCCTGGAACCATTTTGCCAGGAACCATCCAATTTGCCAAATTTCCCTTTTCATCAACTTCCAATGCACCAAGTACTGTTGCATCAACGTGACCGCCTCTAATAATCATAAATGATTCTGCACTGTCAAAAAATACTCCACCTGGATTTATGGTTACATGAATTCCTCCAGCATTAACTAAGTATGGATCTTCTTTGCCCGCCTCAGGTGCAGGTCCCATTCCAAGAAACCCATTTTCTGACTGCAAGGTTATTTCAATATCATCAGGTATATAATTGGCAACAAGTGTTGGTAATCCAATCCCAAGATTTACTACATTCCCATCTTTTAACTCTTTGGCAACTCTTTTAGCTATATATCCTTTTTCCAAATTAGCATCCATCAAGCATTACCTCCTACATCTACAATATATCTTACAAAAATACCTGGAGTCATAACGTCATCAGGATCAATTTCTCCAACTTCAACAACTTCATCTGCTTCAACTATTACGACATCAGCTGCAGTAGCCATGAGAGGATTAAAGTTTCTTGTAGCTTTAGAATATCTTACATTTCCTTTTTTATCTACTTTCGTACCAACTATTAAAGCAATATCAGCCCTTATAGGTTTTTCAAGCAAATACTCTTTTCCATCTATTAAAATAATTTGTTTGCCTTCTGCTACAATAGTTCCTAGCCCTGTAGGAGTAAGAATTCCTCCTAATCCTGCCCCGGCAGCTCTTATTCTTTCAGCCAATGTTCCTTGTGGTACTAATTCTACTTCAAGCTCTCCGGATGTCATTTGATTGCCAGTCTCTTTATTTGTTCCAATATGCGAAGCTATTAACTTCTTAATCTGCTTGTTTACAATTAGTTTACCTATTCCTATTTCAGGAAAAGATGTATCATTAGCAATTAATGTAATATCCTTAACACCTTTTTCCACTATTGCATCAATTAACACATCAGGATTCTTGCATCCTAAAAAACCACCTATCATTATTGTCATACCATCATGAATCATACCCACAGCTTCGTCGACAGAAATTAACTTGTTCAATTTATTACCCCCTTCAGTAATTATCTTTTAATAATTAATGCCGTTCCTTGACCCCCACCTATGCAAAGTGTTGCCAAGCCAGTATTTGCACCGCTCTTAATCATTTCATGAATCAACGTAACAAGTATTCTTGTACCAGAACATCCTATTGGATGCCCTAATGCTATAGCCCCACCGTTTACATTTGTTTTAGCAGGGTCTAAACCTAAATCTTTTGCTACAGCCAAAGACTGAGAAGCAAACGCCTCATTTGCTTCAACAAGATCAATGTCATCAATAGTCATATTAGCCTTTGCTAAAGCTTTTCTAGATGAAGGAACAGGACCATAACCCATTATTTTTGGATCTACTCCAGCTGAAGCATAGGATACTATAGTTGCTAATGGTTTTATACCCAGTTCATCTGCCTTTTCTCTTGACATAATAAGTACAGCTGCAGCACCGTCATTTATACCTGATGAAGTAGCAGCAGTTACTGTACCATCCTTTTTGAAAGCAGGTTTTAATTTAGATAAGCCTTCAATAGTTGCACCAAACTTAGGAAATTCATCAGTGTCAACAATAATTGGTTCGCCTTTTCGTTGTGGTATTTCCACGGGAACGATTTCCTCTTTGAATCTACCGCTCTTAATAGCTTCTTCTGCTCTATTTTGACTTTGAACAGCAAATTCATCTTGTGCTTGTCTAGTAATATTCCATTGTTCTGCAATATTTTCAGCAGTTATTCCCATATGATAATTATTAAAAATATCTGTCAAACCATCATGGACCATAGTATCAACGATTACTCCATCACCCATTCTTTGTCCCCATCTTGCATTAGGTATAATATATGGTGCCATGCTCATACTTTCTGCACCCCCAGCAAGAATTACATCAGCTTCCCCAAGCATTATTGCCTGAGCAGCTAGCTCTACAGTTTTCAAGCCTGATCCGCATACTTTGTTAATTGTCATAGAAGGCACTTCAACAGGAATTCCTATTGCTATAGAAACCTGTCTTGCCAAATTTTGTCCGATTCCAGCCTGAAGAACATTTCCAAAAATTACTTCATCAACTAGTTCAGGTTTAACGTTTGCCCTCTTAAGTGCTTCACTTGCAACAATAGCTCCTAGTTTTACTGCAGATACATCTTTAAGGCATCCTCCAAAACTGCCGATTGGTGTTCTTACAGCACTAACAATTACAGCTTCTTTCATAATTTCCTCCTTTTATAAAAAATAATTAAAATATGAAAAATTTGCTCACATACATATAAGCAAGAATTATGCCAATTGTGTTTTTTTCACTTATTAAATATTTTGTTGATATATCAATATTATATTCTTGAATTTCGACGGTAAATTTTGAGTAAAAAAAAGAGCAATCAAAACTGTAGAAATATATCTACAGTTTTGATTGCTTTTTTCACTTAACTATTACTATATATTGGTAAATAACAGTTTGTATTATGTAGATGCATGCCTACAAATTATCCAAATGTATCCATTTATCTACACAATATTTTTTATGTCAATTCCATATGCAGCCAGCTTTTTATATAATGCAGTTCTATGTATTCCTAGAAGCCCCGCTGCCTTGGTCCTACTTCCATTAGAAAATTTTATTGCAGAAATAATTGCTTCGATTTCCGCCTTAGCTATTTTATCTTTAAGTAGAGCCTGATCAGGTATATTTTTCTCAAGCAATAGCTTATTGCTTATAAAATCAGGCAAATTAGAAATATTAACACTATTATTTGTTGACATATTTGCTGCCCTTTCCAAAATATTACGAAGTTCTCTAACATTTCCAGGCCAATCATAAAGTTTTAATGCTAATATTGCCTTGTCAGTTATTTTTTTCGAAGTTAATCCTACAGATTGTACTTGTTTTGTAAGTATGTCTTCACATAGTAATTCTATGTCATCCATTCTCTCTCTCAATGGAGGTATGCTAATTTCAACAACATTAAGCCTAAAAAACAAATCATGCCTAAAAAGACCTCTTTCAACCAGTTTGTAAAGGTTTTCATTTGTGCAGGCAATCACCCTTATATCTATTTTTATTCCTGTATTTCCTCCAATTCTCTCAAACTCTCTTTCTTCAAGTACCCTTAATAATTTTGCCTGCATACTCATAGGCATAGAGCTTATTTCATCAAGAAGTACGGTTCCACCATTTGCAAGCTCCAATTTACCTATCTTTCCATCTCTTTTAGCACCGGTAAAAGAGCCAGATTCATAGCCAAACAACTCGGATTCTAACAATTCATATGGTATTGCAGCACAGTTAATCTTAACAAAAGGAGCTTTATTTCTACTACTTGCATCATGTATTGCATGGGCAAAATATTCCTTTCCTGTTCCACTCTCCCCTACAATTAGAATTGTTGAAGAAGAATAAGCAGCTTTTTTTGCAATTTCTTTTAGCTTAACCATTTTTTTATTTTGTGTAATAATATGATCAAATGTGTAATAAGCACAATACATTTGTCCTAATTCACTCTTGTACTTTTTAACAGTGTTTTCAAGTGCTTTCAACTTCATTGCCAAATCTTTTACTTCTTTCACATCTTTAAACAATACAGTTCCAACTGCACCAATTATATTTCCGTCCCTTATTATTGGGGTTCTACTAGCTATCATATCATGTCCTTGTATTCTCTGAACATCATACAATTCTTTT